>JAGVBT010000113.1 GCA_020059605.1 Deltaproteobacteria bacterium | reverse complement strand
CCTGCCGGAATTCACTTTAGGTGAAATCCCCCGTTTCCCATAAAATTCTAAAAAACCGCCATTCGAAGCCTTGTAGAGCGGGTTACCCATGCCCGTTTTATCAACTGGCGGGTTTACTCATCGAGGAATTTCGTCTCAATTCTGGTGGTACATTCAACGAGTTCCTGGGATGCCTTGACATAACGAACGACCGTTGGCAGGTCCCCTTTCAATTTGAGTTTTCCCTGCATCATCCCTTTCACCGGTTCCAATTCTTTCTTGATGACCTGTTTCCATCGAGCATAATCACCGGTGATACAGAAAGGAGCTTTTTGGGCATCTTCAGCGGTAACTATCTTCGCATCCCTGCAAACCCCCTGATGAAGATCGAGCCATATACCGACATCTTCCTTAATGCCAATCTCCGGTTTCGCTGATGTGACCAAGGCAACAACTCCGGCGGTCCAGGTTGCACCTGCTTTCTTGTATCCCTCACTGGAGTTAATCTGTTTCTTAAACTCCTCAACCCACTCTATGCTTGGAAATGATAAGGCCATAACATACCTCCTTTTCTATATTATTGTCTCACTCGGGGAGAAAAAGCCTCGCCTTCAGGTGAAGACTTGAGTATGCACACTGTGTGCAGTTTTTTTTCGGGTTTTGCCTCGTGAGAATTTCTGTGCTGATCTGTTTTTTCTTTAGCTGACTTCAGTCAGTAGGGAATCCACCAGTTTGTAGCTGGTGGTAGTTCAATTCCCTTTTACCCATGTAACTTTTCTGCCAGAGCCTGAAGTCCTGCCTTGATTAACACCTCTTTCTTAGGCTTACCACCTTCGTCCAATCCCCTGATCTCGTAATATTCTCGAAGTAATTTTTCGACATCCGGAACAGAACCAGCCGCAGCCCCTTCTTTCAATGGTGTCAGGATTCTTTTTGGCAGCCTATCATCTTTCACACTCACTCCCATCATATTCCCAAGCCCTCTCTTTAAGAGCCATGTTCTCTCTCCGCAAGCGAGGAGATCTTTCAATCTAAAATCAAATCCCGTGGTTAACCTTACCATTTCTGCCAGCTCATTTGCCGAAAGGGTCCATGCCACGAATTCACAGATGGCGAGGGAGTTAAATGGAAGGCCAAGGTCTTCACAAAGCTTTACCATCTCGGCTTTCTCTTCGCTCGTTTGACCTATATAATTTTCCCGGGAACCAGCTTCTGCATAGGCAGTAATTCCTTGTTCTACGGGGAAGGCAAGGTGCATGAGATGGCAGGCACCCCTGATGGACGTCATATAAGCAAGGCCTGCCCCATGGAAACCCCGTGGATCGTGCATCGGAACCTCCAATCCTTTCACTTCAATGCAAAATTCCTCAGCACTTTTACCCAACCTATTTGCTGCTTCCCTGGTTCCCTCTGACAGAACTGCTCCGATCCCTTCTTTCTTACCGATCTTGTGGAGCAACTCAATGGCTCCTGATATATTCCCCCATATTAAATCAATTCCATCAGTATCTTTTCTGGTGATCAGCCCTTTCTCAAAAGCCTCCATGGCAAAGGCGATCGTGGCACCACAGCTGATAGTGTCCATGCCGTATCGATTGCACCACTCATTGGCCTTGATTACACCGGCGAGATCATTGTTCATAATAAGGGTCCCGAAGGTACAACAGGTCTGGTATTCAGGACCTGGCCCCTCTTCCGTCTTAAAAGGTCCATCATCAACCTTGACTACCCTTTTGCAAGCGATCGGACAAAAAGAACAAGCGTGATTTTTTGTGAGGAATTTTTCGGTCAATGCGGGGCCGCCAAGATTTGCAGACAGTTCAAGATCTTCCCCGATCATCCAGTTTTTTATTGGAACGTCGCCTGTCATCATGCCAAGATCCATTATGGCATCTGTTCCCATAGATCGAAGAGACTGGGCAGGCATTGCATCACGGGATTTGGTGATTAAAAGCTTTCGTAGAGCGGCATATTCCTCTGGATGAGAAACCTCTACTTTGCTTGTTCCTTTCACAACTACGGCCTTTAATCTCTTCGAGCCCATCACGGCCCCCATCCCTGTCCTGCCAATGAAATCTCCCTTGTCATTACAGATCGCTGCGAATTTGACCAGATTTTCTCCGGCCTGTCCAATGGAAAGTATTTTTGGACTTTTGTCTTTTCCATGCCGCTGCTTTAGAAAATCGGTAAGTGTATAGTTATCCATACCCCAGAGCTCACTAGCATCCCTGAGCTCAATCTCGTCATTCTCAATAGAGAGATAGACCGGGGTGGGCGATGCACCTTTGAAGATGATTCCATCCATTCCGGCGAATTTCAGCTCCGGTCCGAAATTCCCGCCACAGGTTCCTTCTCCCCAGATCCCTGTTAACGGCGACTTTCCACAGACTGCAAACCTGGATGTGCCCGGCAAGGTGGTGCCGGTGAGAGGTCCATTCATGATGATAAGAGGGTTTTCCGGCGAGAGCGGATCGGCCTGGAGGTTAAACCGGTCAAGGAATATCTTTGCGGAGACTCCGCTGCCCCCGATGAATCTTCTTTTGTCACCACCGGAGACATCGGTGGTGCCTATTTGAGAGGTCGACAGATCGACTTCGAGGATTTTGTTCTTGTATCCTCCCATGGGATTTCCTCAGGAAATTGGGATTACAATACCAGAATAGCCGCATTTGTCAATTCATAAATAGGGAGGATGAAAGGAGGACAGGGTCAGGTCTATTCATTTGGCGAAACGCTAACAATATAGACCTGACCCTGGATGAGAGATGAGTAAGATGGTTTAGTAGCGGCGGTAATGCCCTTCGACCCAGACCCTTCGTTCGACATATCGTCCCGGGGTTTTTCTTTCCACATAGTGGCCTGCAATCCAGTTGCCCCACCGGTCATAATGGCCGGGCACCCAGACCTTTTCCCATGTTCCCGGAACCCATTCGCGAACCGTTTCCCAATGACCCGGAACATACTCGTAGGACGGAGGATCATAAGGTTCCGGTGGCACGGAGTAAACAAAAGGAGGCGGAGGGGGCGGGGGGTAGGCATAAAGTTGATGGGCAAAGAAGCCCCCTAATGCAAGCGCCCCAAGGGCAATGCCAGCCCCTTGCCACCGGTGACGTCCTTTCGACCCTGCATCCGCAGAGGTGACTGCAAAAAGAGAAATCAAGGTTAATACCAGAGCGATTGAGATGTACTTCTTTGCCATAATGATCCCTCCTTTTCGGCCATTTTCTTGTTTTTGTATATTTAGACGGTGGGATCAGGAAGTTTATTCAAACAGATCGGAATAAGGGGGGTGATGGATGATAATGGTTCCAGGTCAGAAATGTGAAGAGATGGCATAGATGATCACCCCTTCGCGGAGTTTCGGGCCTCCGATTAAGACTGTCCTCCCGGGGGAGAGCCTGACCTGTGTGTTGAGGATATCCCTCCCTTCACGGCCGACTCTTATTCTTAATTCGGCAGCGCCCCTCCTGCTCATTCCCTCCAGGGTGGTCTCTATGATGATCTGGCCCTCCCGGGCTGAGATGGAAGCTGGTTGATGAAGAGAAAGATGAAGGGTTTCATCGGTTAGAAGGCGGTAGGAGGTGAAGCTAAACAGGGATCCCAACTGTTCGTGAACATCCCTTAAGGACGGATCGACCCCTGTTCCCATGTTCGAAGCCCGGATCACCCTGAACCGTGTCTGGACCTGGCCAAAGGCTACGGAAGCGAGGAAGAGAAAAAGGATGGCAAAAGAAATGGTTAAGGTAACTGTCCTTTTCATGATGAAAATGTCTCTTCCTCCGGTTCTTCGAAAAGCCAAATCACCGTGACTTTCGCTTTTTCCATGTCGTAGACCATCACATTATGGGTCTCACTTTCCACGTATTCTACAACAGATGCGCCCGGATGTGAAGGGATTTTTTTAAAGAAGATTTGGGCCGTGATGAAAAAAAGAACAAGGATGGTCGCAACCGCCGGAACCCAGACCTTTTTCCGTAGGAGAGGAGAGAGATCAAGCCATGATCGAACGGAATCTTTCCAGGATGGGTTCCTCCCGGTCCGGATTTCCCTCTCGATCTTCTCCCACATCCATGGGAAGGTCTTTTCCTTGAGGGCCTCGTCAATAGGTGCCTTGATGGTTTCTCTCAATCCCTGGAGCAACCACAACTTCTCACGGCAGCCCGGACAATCCGGGAGGTGGCTTTCCACAAGGGTTCTCTCCCCATCGGACGCCTCGCGGTCGAAATATCTCTCTAAAAGGAGTGAGATCGATGAACAGGAATCTCTCATTTTACCACCCTTTCTTTCATCACGTCCTTCAATAAATCCTGAAGTTTCTTCCTTCCGTAATGAAGACGGGACATGACTGTTCCGACTGAACATCCCATAGCCCCGGCGATCTCCTGGTAGGAAAGCTCTTCAATCTCCCTGTAAATCAGGGTTGTCTTCTGATCCTGGGGAAGTTGATCGATCGCCCATCTCACCTTTCCCTCCATCTCTTTTCGGGCTAAGATATGATCAGGCCTTTTCTCATCCCGGTCGGACGGCTGATACCCTCCCTCCTCATCCAAGCTCAAAAAAGCGGCCTTCTTCGCCCTCCGGGATTGGTCAATGGCGGTATTCATGGCCAAACGGTAAAGATAGGTATAAAAAGCCGATTTTCCCTTGAAGTTTTTAATCGAACGGAACAATTTGATGAACACCTCTTGAACCACATCGAGGGCGTCTTCCCTCTGCCTCAGCACTCCGTAGGCAATCCGGTAAACCCTTTTATGGTATTCGTTGAAGATTTCCTTCAATGCCTCATGATCCCCCTGCTGGCACCGGAGGATCAGTTCGGCTTCCCTATCTTTCACCGGACCCTTACCTCGTTAGACGCAAAATGGGACTAAATATTCAATCGCCTTGATTTTATTTGCCTCTTATAGTAAAACCTTCCTTCAGGCTGAGCAAATGAATGAATTCAAGCGAATCGGGATCATCCTCATCGGCTGGTTCTTCATCGGATTAGGGATCCTTGGCCTCTTTCTTCCTATTCTTCAGGGAATCCTATTCATCATGATCGGCCTGGCTATCCTTTCCTCCCGGAGCGAAATCATCAAACGGTTTTTAAAGCACCTTGAAGAGCGTTATCCCCACCACCATGAACGGATGGAGAAATTCCGGGAAAAGATGAGGCATTGGTTTAAAAGAGATTGAAAAAGAAGGAAGCCGCCCCCCCCTCGACGGCCCATCCCTCCTTCATTTTGTTTCCCTATTTTTATCAGGGATAAGGAGGAAGATCAACCCCCCCTCTCATCGGGGCTTGACAAATGCCCTGGCCTGAATGATAATAAGTTTAATCAGATTAATCTGAATTATTCGTATTATCAGAATAAGCCGCAGGGAGGGTGCCTCATGCCAAAAAAGAATGGAAAGGCCGCCTTTTGCTCATCCCTGAGCAAGGAGACGGGATGCTGCAAGGTCGAGTCGATCGTCGCCGTTGATGAGCGCGGCCAGATGGTCCTCCCCAAAGAACTGAGGGAGAAGGCGAAATTGCGGGCTGGAGACAAACTGGCCATTGTAAGCTGGGACAAGGGCGGGGAGATTTGTTGCCTCTATCTGATCAAGACGGATTACCTCGCGGAAAGCGTTCGAGGGTTTCTCGGCCCGATGTTGAAGGAGGTTTAGGAGATTTATAATATGGATCAATCTATCCATCACCTGCAGACAAAAGAAAACGGTCCATCCGGGGCCGCCCGCTGTTGACCCCCCATAGAAAAGGCTCAGGCGAGCCTTTCAATCTTTGATCAACCCTTTGTGACCGGTTCTCTTCAAACCCGGGCGGGTTTGATACCACAGATTTCATCTTCTCTCACCACGAGCGATCATCTGGGAACCTTCAAGGCCCGCTGGGGAATCGGCCGGATGAATTACAGGGTTGAGTCAGGCCTCTATGCCCTGGGCCGACCCGATCATCGCTCTCCGGTTCTGGTTACGGCCAATTACAAGATGAGCTTTGATAGGCTTCGTGAGGCCCTGCCCGGACGGAACCTGTGGATTCTGGTTCTCGATACCAAAGGGATCAATGTCTGGTGTGCGGCAGGAAAGGGGACTTTCGGCACGGCGGAGCTGGTTCATCGAATCGAATCAAACGGCCTTGTTAGGATTGTGTCTCACCGGGAATTGATCCTGCCTCAACTGGCGGGTCCGGGAGTGGCTGCTCACGAGGTTAAAAAATTATCCGGCTTCAAAGTGATCTATGGTCCCATACGGTCAACAGATTTGCCGAGGTTCCTCGACTCAAGACTTAAAACAACTCCGGAGATGAGGTTAAAAACCTTTCCTATCCTTGAACGCATCGCACTCATCCCGATTGAGCTTGTAGGCGCCTTCAAGGGTGGATTGGCGGTTATTTCCATCTTTTTCGTTCTATCTTATTTAGGGAATGTGGGGGAAGGTTCGGCAAGCGCCCTAAACCATGGCCTTTTCTCAGCCCTGTCCATTCTGATGGCGATTGTAGCAGGTGGAATCTTGGCGCCGGTGCTTCTCCCCTGGCTGCCGGGGCGGGCTTTTTCGATCAAAGGCCTGACGACGGGTTTTATTGCTTTTTCCTTCATTATGGCTTTTCGTTTAAACGGGCTTACCACCGGGGCGGGCCGGCTTGAAATGGTTGCCTGGTTTCTGCTCATCCTCCCGATCTCGGCTTTTTTAGCGATGAATTTTACGGGCGCCTCAACCTACACCTCCCTTTCGGGAGTAAAAAAAGAGATGCGATGGGCCGTTCCCTTTCAAATCAGTGCGGGAATGCTTGGATTCCTCCTCTGGTTAGGAGCCCAATTTATTCTGTAAGGAGTTTACGATGATGGGGCAGTTCATGTATCTGAAGGATGTGACGACGTTAAGCCTCAATCAAGAGAGATGTGTAGGGTGTGGGATGTGTTTACAGGTCTGTCCTCATGCCGTCTTCAGTTTGACCAATGGCACGGCCGAGATCGTCAACCGGGATGCCTGCATGGAGTGCGGGGCCTGTTCCCGAAATTGCCCGGTTGAGGCACTCATTGTTCAATCGGGGGTGGGCTGTGCCGCCGCAGTGATCAACTCTCTGATCGGAAGGAAAAAAGAGTCCTGCTGTTACATTGAACCTTCAGGGGGGAAAGGCAATCCGCCTGAATGTTCCGCAGGCCCCGGCCGTTCCAGTTGTTGTTGAATCGAAAAAAAACCTTGACCCCTTGAATCCCTGAATCCTCGGGCCCTTTTAATGATGGCCGATCGCATTATTCTTCATATCGATATGGATGCTTTCTTTATCTCGGTGGAGCAGAGAGACGACCCATCCCTGCGAGGGAAACCTGCCGCGGTCTGCGGGTCCCTTTCCCGAAGCGTCGTTACCTCCGCCAATTACGAAGCCAGGCCATTCGGTATTCGGGCCGGGATGCCGGTCCAGGAAGCAAAAAGAAAATGTCCACGGCTGATTCTCGTAGAAGGAAATCATTCCAAATATACCCGAACCTCGGCCCGGATCTTTTCTATTCTTAAGGAATATACCCCTCTGGTTGAGGTGGCCTCGATTGACGAGGCCTATCTCGATGTTTCCGGATCTCTCCTCCTTTTTAAATCGGCCTTCCATATCGCCCGATCGATCAAAGAGAAGATCCGGGAAAGGGAGCAAATCACCTGTTCCATCGGGATTGCTCCGAATAAGTTGCTCGCGAAACTGGAATCCCGTCTGAACAAACCGGACGGCTTAACCACCCTCCGGAAAGAAGAGGTGGAGGAGATCCTGAGAGAGCTTCCCGTCTCCAAACTCCACGGGATCGGGCCTAAGTTAACAAAGGAGTTGCAGGGGATGGGTATCCTCACCTGCGGCCAGCTGGGGGGAATACCTCCTTCAATTTTAACGAAACGGTTTGGGGTCATCGGAAAGAGACTGCATGAGATGGGGTTAGGTCTCGACGATAGCCCCGTCCTCCCTTTTGACGAAGAAGAGAACATAAAGTCGATCAGCCACAGCGTCACCCTCGAAAAGGATACCTCGGAACCGGATATCCTCAGGAAGGTCCTTCTTCAACTTTCCGAAAGAGTCTCTCGAAGGATGAGGAAGGAGGGTTTCTATGGAAGCAGGGTTATCCTCACGGTCCGTTATTCCGATTTTTATACTTTTTCAAAGCAGAAGACATTTCCCGGTTGGATCAACAGCGGGAACGAAATCTTCCGCCACTCCGAAGCGCTCTTTGAATCGATTTCCCATCCTAAACCGATCCGTCTTCTCGGGGTGGGGGTGTCGCATTTAAAGAGAGAGTGGGGCCAGAAGGATCTTTTTGAAAACAGGGGGAAAAAAGACAGCCTTCTTGAGGCCATTGACCGTGTGAACGACCGGTTCGGGGACTGGACCCTGACCTGGTCCTCGCTCTATTGAATTCGGAATGCGGATCGCTGAAGAAAAAAGGTATCGCTTTCTTATTCTTCCCGGCGGTTCACAGGCGAAGAAGGTCATTTTTTAACAATACTAAAGGCAAAAAGTGTTGAAAAAATTAACAGTCAGGTATTGATTTTTTCAACAGTAAAATTTGTATATTTTTTAAGCGGTTAAGGGAACCTCACCAGAGTGTTGCAGAAATATTCAACATCCCCATCCTAATCCTCCATATAAATAAATCTTCTAAACCATTTTTTAAAACATCTAACAAATTGTAATCATTAGATATTGAATTGGTTTTCGATATTTTTGTGCAAACGTTAAACTTTGGCTCGTTTCTTGGAACAGAGAGGTCGAGACACAAAATAAGAAAGAAAGGGGGTAACAAATATGGTACTTATACTGGTTTTTCTAACATTCTTGTTCGCGATTTTAGCGGGGAGCATTGCGCGCCATTTGGTGCAAAAGAGGGAAGTTTCCATGGCTGAGGTTCAGAAGGCCAATTTTTTCTACGGGCACTTAAAGGAGGTCAGGAAAAACGAAGAAGCAACCGTTCCCTGGCTAAGAAGGGGCGAACTGGCCCTCTCTCCAGCAGCAGCGGCCCAAGGCCATGGGAGTCCGCTTCAGTTTCCCAAAGATGTCTATTACCACAAAGGGCACGCCTGGGCAAAGCTTGAGGGAGACCGAAGGGTCAAGGCGGTCAAGGTGGGCCTTGACGATTTCACCCAACAGGTGATGGGGGATATTGAAACAATAGAGTTGCCCCCGATTGGGTTGGAACTGAAGCAAGGCGAGGCGGCCTGGAAAATTCGGCATGGGAAACGGGACCTGAGCCAACTTGCTCCGCTGGGGGGGACGGTCGTGGACGTCAATGAGAAACTGATCCAAGATCCTTCTCTGGCAAACCGTTCTCCCTATGAGGAGGGATGGATTTTGAAGATTAAGCCGAGCCGTCTGGGCGAGGAAATGCCGTCGTTGATGGACTCTTTTCAGTTTCGGGTATTCTTTGATCAAGTCAAGGCCAAACTGAGATCTGCGATCAGTCATCCTACGCTTGGAATGGTCTATGGAGATGGGGAAGAAGTGGTTCGTGGAATTGCTGACCGATTGGATGAGAAGTTATGGAGGATCTTGGTGAGTCAACTCTTTCATCCTCCCAAATGATGATAAAACCACAAGAAAGGAGGGGATCTTATGGTTACCACCTTAGTTCTACTGACCTTAATCACGTGTTTGGCAATCGGTTTCCTGATGAGACGAGGCGGGCAAGTTGCTCACTGAACAGATCAATAACAAACAGCAGCCGGAACGAGAAAGAAACAACAAGAGGAGGAGGCCCATGGGAATGAACCGGAGAAAATTTCTAAAAGTGCTTGGTGGAGGGATCGTGGGCGGAGGGATAGCGGGAGCAGCCCTGGGAAACATTGTGATCCCCAAAAAACTCAAGGCCGAAGGGCCTGCTGCCGCTACGGAATTTGTCGGGATTCTGGTCGATACGACCCGGTGCGTTGGTTGCCGTGCTTGTGAAGAAGCCTGCGCCCAGGCAAACCATATGCCGGAGCCGGATATCAGCGACAGCTCGGTTTTTGAAAAGAGGCGCGATACCACCGTGACCCAGTTGACGGTGGTTAACCGCTTTGAAACATCCAAAGGAGAAGTTTTTGTAAAAAAACAGTGCATGCATTGCAATCAGCCCGGGTGTGTGGCGGCCTGCCTGGTCAAGGCGATGGAAAAAAGAAAGGAAGGGCCTGTGACCTGGGAGAAAAACTGCATGGGTTGCCGTTACTGCATGCCTTCGTGTCCTTTTGAAATGCCAAAATTTGAATATCACAGCGCCAACCCCAAGATCCAGAAGTGCAGCCTCTGCTGGGAGAGGCTCAAGGTGGGAGAGGTCCCGGCCTGCGTGGAGGCCTGCCCGGAAAAGGCGCTTACCTTTGGTCCCCGGAGGAAACTGATTGAGGAAGGCAATAGCCGAATTTACCGAAACCCCGGAGACTATATCACTCACATCTATGGAGAGCATGAAGTCGGGGGGACGGGATATCTCTATCTCTCAAAGGTTCCATTCGAACAGATCGGTTTCAGGACGGACTTAGGGACCACGGCCTATCCGGAGTACAGCAAAGGTTTTCTCTATTCCGTTCCCCTCGTTCTTCTCCTCTGGCCTGCATTCCTGATTGGGATGCACACCCTGACCAAGCGGGAAGAAGAAAAAAGAGCGAAAGGAGGGGCGCGATGATGAAGGCAACGGCCACCGCAGGACAAATAAAGAACTTCAGGGATTTTTGGGTCTTTCTCCGCAGTGAGCTCAAACCGAAAGGAAAGATCTTTACCCCTTTTAACGTCATCTCTCTTCCCATCATCCTTCTGGGTGGAGCGCTCATCGTGCTTCGTTTGGTAAAAGGATTGGGATCGGTAACCAACCTTTCCCAGGAATTCCCCTGGGGGATCTGGATTGGATTTGACGTGATGGTCGGGGTGGCCTTCGCCGGAGGCGCCTACATCCTGACCTTTGTTGTCTATATCCTTCGCTCCGAAAAATATCACCCCGTGGTCAGGGCGACGGTCCTCAACGGATTTCTCGCCTATGTCTTTTATGCCGGGGCGATCCTTTTGGACCTGGGGCGCTGGTGGAACATCATCAACCCGGTCATTGGCAACAAATTCGGCGTCAATTCGGTGCTCTTCCTTGTCTCCTGGCACTTTCTGCTCTACATGATCTCCCTGTTTATCGAATTCTCCCCGGCCGTCGCCGAATGGCTGGGATTCAAGAGAGTCCGGAAGATCCTTGCTTCCCTGACCGTCGGGGCCGTCATCTTCGGCATCGCCCTTTCGACCCTCCATCAATCGGGTTTGGGGGCGCTGTTTTTGATGGCCAAGGATAAGATTCACCCCCTGTGGTACACCCAGTTTATCCCGGTCCTCTTTTTTACCTCCAGCATCTTTGCGGGACTGTCGATGGTTATTTTTGAAGGGACGATCAGCCACAAGGTCTTCAGTCATCAGATCGACCAGAAACATCAGGAATCTTTCAATCAAATCGTCATCGGCCTGGGAAAGGCATGCGCAGGGGCCCTGTTTGTCTATTTCTTCATGAAAGTCCTCATCTTCATCCACGGCAAACACTGGGCGTATTTGGCCACACCGATGGGATACTGGTATCTCGTCGAACTCTTCGGCCTGGTCCTGCTTCCCTGCCTGCTGTTCCTGCGGGGCGTGCGGTTTGGGAATCTATCGGTCATCCGGGTAGCGGCCATCCTTTCCATGCTCGGAATCATCATCAACCGGCTCAATATCTCTGTCATTGCCTATAAGTGGTATGTCCCATGGAGCCAGAGATACTTTCCGTCCTGGATGGAGATTGTGATTACCATGGCGATTATCCTGACGGAGGTATGGGTCTTCCGGTGGATTGTGAACCGGATGCCGGTGATCCAGGAGTCCCCAGAATGGGCAAGAGAAGAAAATACTCATGAGGAGAGTGCCACCATCAGAAAGGAGGTCCCCCAATGGAAGGTTTCAGCTACGTAGACATCTTTGCGACAAAGCATATTGAATACCTGCTGGTCATCGGTTTTCTTCTGCTCTTCATTCCCTTCTGGCGGCTTTTGAACCGGCCCACAAAGGCTATCTTTGAGGCGGCCGAAAGGATTGTCCCTGCCATCAGTGAATGGTTCAGGCTTCCGGAGGGACGGTATTATCATCTGGGGCACAGTTGGGCCGTCCCCGAAGGCCATCAAACGGTCAAGGTTGGCATCGATGATTTTGCCCAAAAACTCGTAGGGAAAATTAACGGGGTTCAGATCCCCGCCCTTGGTTCAGCCCTCCGTCAAGGAGATAAGGGATGGACCTTAAAGGTCGACTCCAAAGCCATTGATATGCTCTCTCCTGTCGGCGGGAAAGTGGTTGCGGTCAATGAAGAGGTGATTCACTCTCCGGATGCCCTGAATCGGGATCCTTACAATAACTGGCTGATGGAAGTGGAGACGCCGAAATTTTCGGTGGATAAGAGGCAGTTGCTTTCAGGAACCCTGGCCAAGAGATGGATGGAAGATGTGAGAGAGAATCTCTTGTCCAGGATGAATTATAACCTGGGTTTGGTCTATCAGGATGGTGGTTTGCTCGTCGACGGGATGGCAAGGAATCTGGACCGGGAAAAATGGGATGACATCGTGAAAGACTACTTCCTGGTGGCCGAAGGATGAAACCGGAAGGGAGGTTGGACGGAAAGATGAACAGCACCCCGAAGAAGGAAGGATACCCGCTCATCTCGGATCAATCACTCAAATGCGTTTGGATGAGCGCCGGTCTGATCTCTTATAAACTCTGCAAGTATGATTTGCAGTGCGAGAAATGCCCCCTGGATTGGGAACTCAGAAATCTTTCTTCCGCTCCCTGCTCTGATTCAGCCTCCCCTCCAGACGCAAAGGATCGGGGAACCGAAGAGACCCCCCCGCCCCCTCCGCCAGAAAGGGAGACCCAAGAGGAGGAGGGGGCAAAGGAAGATTTTCGCCGTTTAAGGATTAAAGAGGACTTATTTTACCATCCCGGACATACCTGGATCAAAGTGGAAAGGGCTGACGAAGTCCGGATTGGCATTGACCATTTCCTGGCAGGACTGACTGGGAATGTCATAGCTGTCATTCTTCCTCTTTCAGGAAGGAGGGGAAACCAGGGAGAAAACCTCTGTTCCATCGTCCAGGAGGAGGGCTTTCTGCATATTGGTTTCCCCGTCAGCGGATCCATTCTTTCGGTCAACCAGAGGTTGAAACATCAACCGACACTGATCCGTCGAGAACCTCAGGGAGATGGATTTTTGCTGACCCTGAAACCCAAAAATCTTCAGCAGGACCGAAAGAATCTCCTCTTTGGAGAGAACGTTGTTTCCTGGTACCGGAAGGAATTGGAACGTTTTAAAACGGATGTTATTTCCGAACTGCATCTCAGTCAGCAAAGACTTGGCATGACCATGCAGGATGGGGAGGTCGCCCTCGGAGACCTAAATCAATTCATCGGTCCGCAACGATATCTTCGGCTGGTAAACGCCTTTCTGAGAAAAGGAGAGAAAGGATTTTCTCACCTTAAAGCGGAAAGGCCATCTACATTGAAGGGTCCGGCCCGGTAAGTCGCATTTTTGGTGCAAATACGTTTTTACCTCCCCCTCCACCTGGATCCTCCGTTACTTTTTTTGCATTGATGCCTATCCAAGAATATGGTAAAAGATCATCAGGCGATAGGAACAGGACCTTTTCGCTTCCTCTAAGAGTTCTTAAGGGAGAATGCAACAATGCAAGGCTGGGCGAAAAGAATCTTCTTAAAAAAAATCCTGGTTGTGCTGGAGGGGTTGAGATTCAGGAGTTTGAGCTTTAAGCTTTACTTTCTTCTGGCCATCCTCCTCATCATCTCTTTTGCCGGCATCATGTATTTTAATATCACTTCCTATACCCGGCATATTAATGAGAGCATCATGCACAGCGCCATTCAGGCCAGTGACCTGATCAAAGGCTCTGCGCGATACAGCATGCTGAAGAATGACAGGGAACATCTTCAAGAAATTATGACCACCATCGGTCAGGAAGAGGGCGTGGAGGGAGTTCGAATTTATAATAAACCAGGTGAAATTTCCTTTTCGGACAACTTAACCGAAGTCGGCACCACCGTAGATATCGATGCGGAGCAATGTTTTGTCTGCCATAAAAATGTCCCCCCTCTGGAACGTCTGAACACCCAAAATCGAATCCGCGTCTTTACCTCTCCACAAGGACACCGGGTGCTGGGCCTGATCAACCCGATCGAGAATGAACCCGAATGTTTCAACGCGGCCTGCCACGGCCATTCTCCAAAAGACAAGCTCCTGGGCCTTCTGGATGTGAAGTTGTCTTTAAAATCTGTGGATGAGGAAACCCAGAAAACCAGGAAGCAGATGATTCTCTATTCAAGCCTCATGATTGTGATCACTGCCTTGTTATTCGCGGGGTTCATTATTCAGCTGGTCCATATTCCCATCCGGAAGCTTGCCAAGGGAACCAGGGAAGTGGCCAATTTGAACCTTGACTATTCCATCGATTTCGCTTCGAAAGATGAGATGGGAGAACTGGCCCAATCGTTTAACCGGATGACCAAACAACTGAAGGCGGCCAATGAAGCGAACCAGGAATGGTCGGCCATCCTGGAAAAAAAAGTCCAGGAGAAAAGCGAGGAACTGAACAAGGCTCACGCCCATCTTATCCTGGTGGAAAAGATTGCCTCTCTTGGAAAACTTTCTGCGATTGTCGCTCATGAGATCAATAATCCTTTGTCCGGGATACTCACCTATGCCAGTTTATGTCTCAAAATCATCCAGAATCCCGACTCTTTTACGATGGGAGAATCTGTCGTCAAATACCTGACCGTGATTAAAGATGAGGCTAAACGGTGCGGCGAAATCGTCAAGAACCTGTTGGTTTTTGCCAAAAAGGATTTTGGCAAATGGACGGAAGAAAGTCTCCATAATATCATTCATAACAGCATCCGCCTGGTTAAACATAATATGGATTTAAAAGAGGTGTCACTGGCTCAGGAGTTGGCCGAAGGAGATGACCTCATCTTTTGTGATTCAAGCGGAATCCAACAAATCTTCGTCGCCTTGTTCATCAATGCCATCGAGGCAATGCCCAAGGGAGGGAAATTAACGGTCAAAACGAGATTTTTAAGCAATGATCATGCCCAAATCATTGTTTCGGACACCGGTTCCGGAATTCCCGAGGAAATGCTCCCCAAGATTTTTGAGCCTTTCTTTTCCACCAAAGAATCGACCGGATTAGGTTTGGCGGTCGTCTACAGGATTATTCAGCAACATGAAGGTAACATCAAGGTGGAATCCAAACCCGACGAGGGAACAACTTTTACGATTCACTTGCCCAGGGCGCCTTATAAATTTCAGGAGAGATTGGACAGTCAGGCCAAAGACCTTGAGACCCGAGGTTGAGGAGGAGAGAGATGGATCATCAGAAGGTTAGCATTTTAATCGTGGATGACGAGTTTTCGGTGAGGGATTCCTTATATAACTGGTTTAAGGTTGAAGGATACCGGGTCGATACCGCTGAAAACGCCACGGAGGCTTTGAAAAAACTGCAGGAAGGTCCCTGGGACATCGCCCTGCTGGATATTAAGATGCCCGGAATGGACGGGATCGAACTTCAGAAACATATCAAGAGGATTGATAAGACGATTGTCATCGTCTTCATAACGGCCTTTGCGACCGTGGATACGGCTGTCGAAGCCATGAGGGATGGAGCCTTCGATTATATTTCTAAGCCTGTCGATCCGGACAAGCTGTCGGTTTTGATCCGCAATGCAATCAACCACCGGAGGCTGGTCGCTGAGAATATCCAGCTGAAACAGAAGGTGGAGGAGTTATCCCTGCAGGACGAGATTGTGGGGGAGAGCCCCCAGGTAAAAAAAATACAGGAGTTGATCGAAGTCGTCGCCCAAACCGATGCTACGGTATTGATCCGCGGGGAAAGCGGAACGGGGAAAGAGCTGGTCGCTCAGGCCATCCACGCAAAGAGCAACCGGAGGTATTTCCCCATTATTTCCATCAACTGCGGGTCTCTGGCCGAGGGCCTTCTGGAGAGTGAGCTTTTCGGCCATGAAAGGGGCGCTTTTACCGGTGCCCAGTATAAAAGAAAAGGGAAACTGGAGATGGCCAACGGGGGTACGATCTTCTTTGACGAAATTGGAAATATTTCGGCAAAGATGCAGATGGATCTCCTCCGGGTCATTGAAACCAAGCAGTTCACTCCCCTGGGGAGCAATAAAATCATCAATGTCGATTTCCGGGTGATTGCCGCAACGAACACCGATCTTGAAAAGGAAGTGGCCGAGAAAAACTTTCGGGAAGATTTCTACTACCGGCTCAATGTCTTTTCCATTCAGATCCCCCCCCTTCGGGAAAGAACGGCGGACATCCCCCTCCTCGCCTACTATTTTCTCGGGAAGTATGCCAAGTCGATGAATAAAAAGGTGACGGACATCTCTTCGGAGGCGATGAAGATATTGACCCAGTATGAATGGCCGGGGAATATCCGGGAGCTGAGAAATACCATCGAGAGAGCCCTTGTCGTTGTGGGAAAGAAAAATAGCATTGAAGAGGAGGATTTAAATCTCCATACCCTTTCCAAACAAGATTCAACGGAGATCGAGAGCCTGGAGGATTTGGAGAGGGCTCATATCCAACGAATATTAGAGAGAAACAATGGGAACATTTCGAAGTCCGCCGAGATCCTCAAAATAGACAGGGTCACCCTTTACAATAAAATCAAAAAATATAGTTTACAGAGATAGTTCGGAACCCATGTCTTATATCGATATCGTCCCGATTGGAAAGATCGAAGAAGCAACTCTCATTACTCTCAAACACAACCTTTTCCAAGCTTTCAAGATCCAGACCCGGATCCGGAATCGCCCGATTGATCTTTCCGCCGCATATGATCCCTTCCGGGGCCAGTACAACTCCAGCGGCCTCCTGGTTCAGTTGATCAATGATCTAACTCCGGAAACCATGAAAATTCTGGGGGTTACGGAGGTGGACCTGTTCATCCCCATCTTCACTTTTCTCTTCGGGGAAGCCCAGCTGAACGGACCGGGAGCCCTGGTTTCTGCCCATCGGCTTCATAATCCTTTCTACGGCATTCCTGAGAATGAAGAGATGTTTGAAAAACGTCTTCTGAAAGAAAGCATTCATGAATTGGGTCACACCTTTGGACTCATTCACTGTTTCACCTTAAGGTGTGTGATGAACACTTCCACTTATGTGGAAGAGATTGACCAGAAGTCTGCCGATTTCTGCAGGTCCTGCGAACAAGAAATCCTTCGTTGGCGAAATGAACATCTCACGGATTGAAGCAAAGAGGGTGAGAATCCCCGAGTGATGGGTAGCCCCTCATGGCTTCTTGCAACTTCCCGGATAAGGCATTAGACTGTTTTTAGATGAAGATAAAAGCAGTTTTCTACACGGTATCCCTGATTCTTATTTTTTATCTCTCTCCGAAAGTCTGTGTCGCCCTGACGGATGAGGAGGTCCAAAAATTTCAGTCTCTTCTGCAGGATAAATCCATTGGGGAGAGAATTGCTTTCTGGGCAGAGAGGTTTGTTGGAACTCCGTACGATAAAGATCCTCTGGGGGAGTATGTCACAAAGACCGCGATCGTGGCCGATGAGAGGGTGGATTGCATGTATTTGACTTTCAGAGCGGTGGAACTCGCCCTGAGCCGGACACCCCAAGAGGCGATCCAGGTTGCCCTGGAGAAACGGTTCCATTCCACAGGAAAGCTCCAAGATGGGAGGGTCCTCAATTATGAAGACCGGTTTGAATACGGGGAGGATATGATTGCAAGCGGGAAATGGGGAAGGGAGATCACGTCACAGGTGGGTCGGACAAGGCAAATGGAGGGTTCGAGGGGAAGACCTTTTGTATATATACTCGCCCCCTCTGGAATTCTTAAAGGAAGGGGAGGGTTAAGGAGTGGAGATCTTCTCTATTTCATTAAAAAACCCAAAGATCGAAAGGCAGGGGAGATTGTGGGGCACATCGGGATCATAAAGGTTGAGCCGGAGGTCTATCTCATCCATGCTGGAGGGACCAAGAGCGGCGGCGGGGAGGTCAAGAAGGTTTTGCTGGCGGAGTATCTTGGGAAGACGCCTTTTGCAGGCGTCCAGATTACGAGATTTGAATGAGGCAACAGAGGAAACCAAAAGAGCCCCCCACAGGACCTCCCCAGATCGCTCATCTGTCAATCAAGCCGATTTTTATTTTTTCCCTTTGACCACCAGCACAGGGCAGGGGCTTTCGCGAAGCACCCTCTCCGCTGTGCTTCCAAAGAGGACATGCTCCAGTCCGCTCAGGCCATGGCTTGCCAGGATGATCAGGTCGATCGAGTTCTCCTTGGCATAGCGAACGATTTCGAGATGAGGCTTTCCCCGGAGCAGTCTATACCGGCAGGAGTTTACTTCCTGACTCACCTTTAGGCAGACCTTTTTGAGTTTTTCCTCCATCTCCGTTCCCAGGGTTTGGGCAACCCGGATCCAGTCCATCTTGATGTTGGAAGAAATTTCAAACTCGGAAAGGGTCTCGGGTTCCTGGTAGACATGGATGAGATGAAGGTCGGCTCCGTATTTTTTCGTCATATCGATCGCAAAGGGCAAGGCTGACCTGGCGCCCTCTGAGAAGTCTGTGCAATAGAGAATGTTTTTGTAGGCTACCATCCGTCTCCTCCTTTCCGGATCACAGCATAAAGATCGCCACGATCAGCACTCCCACGAATCCTGCAAGGGTGGGCCAGAGATTTCGTCTTGCAATCTCAACCGGATCTGTCCCGGTAATGGCCGCAGCCGGGATGACCGCCCAGGGGATGATGCATCCCCCTCCGACCGCAATGGCAAAATACTGGCCGAGGGCGCTGAGGGTGGCGGTATCCAGCTTGGTTGCTCCGCCCAAGGCCTGGGCAAGTGTTCCAACCAGGGGCAACCCCGAGAATCCGGACCCATCCAGGCCGGTGATGCCTCCCACCACGGCCTGGACAACGGCCACGGGAATACGGCTGAGGGGAACCGCATTGGCCAGGGCCTGGCCCAAGTCGAAGAGGAGTCCTCTTGCTCCCTCTCCGAAGATTGCCTTTGCTGTTCCGGGAGAGCCCATAAAGAAGAAAGCGGCGATCAGGAAGACAGGGGCAAATATCCGGATTCCGAACATGAAGCCCGCCCGGGTATGCTCGGTCAATTTTCCGAACCCCTCCTGGCGATAGACTCCGAAAGCGACAAAGACCATGATCAGTCCAACGGTTCCTCCGAGAAGGGCGGTAGCATCTCCTCCCCGGAGTTTAAAGACCAGCATTCCGATGATATCGAGAGCAAAGAGAATGGCAATGATCATGAGGGCGGGTTTCTTAAAGCCGGGGGAAGCCTTGGTCCATTTTTCCCTTTCAGCCTTGGCCTCGGGGCTGATCTCAAATGGCGCCCACTCGATGGGTTTTCCGGCGCTGGCCCGGATATCCTTCTTGACCGCGAGGAAGGAGAGGGGCAGGGCGATGATCCCCCAGACGATGAGCATGGGAAGGCTCTTTCCCATCACATCGACCACGGCCAATCCCGAGGCCTTTGCCGTAATGCCTGGCGCTCCCTGAATAATGAAGTCCGTGGTGAGGGCGCATCCATAGCCAAACATGCTGATGGCCATGGCCGCGCTGATCGGAGGCAACCCTGCCTTTATCGCCCCCGGCAGAAGCAAGGCGCCTACCAGCGCAATAGCAGGCGAAGGCCAGATCACCCAGGCCACGATCATGATGACAAAACCCATGACCCAGTAGGCGACCCCGGGGGTTTTCATCATCCCCTGGACCGGTCGGAACATCATCTCTGCGATGCCGGATTCTTCAAGCATCTTGGCCATGGCAACGATCAGAGAGATGATGGCCACGACCCCCAGCAGTTCGCTGAAGGCCACCGTGATCGAATTGAAAACGGCCTGGACTGCGCTGACCAGGCTCCCTGTAATCACCCAGGCAAGGATGAACGACCCGATAATACAGACCAGCGGCGTTTCCCTTCTTAAGGACATGGTGACAAGGATCAGGACAATAAAGATGGCATAGATCCAGTGCGCAGCAGTCAGTTCCACCATAAGGCACCTCCTTGTAAGAGATTATCATATGTGAAATGGAAAGTCCGAAAGATCAATCGATATTCGGTTTATAAAAGGGCTTCGTGTAATGGTAACGGTAAGGACACCCGTATCGTCTATTAAAGGCTATGTCTGTCGTAACCGTTACCGTTAACCGATACGGGCTTCGTAACCGTAACCTTTTATGAATGTTTATCTTGAAAAAATACCAACCATCCCGGCCTGATCCACCCTTTTTTCGATCTCCTTTGGTTCCGTTGAATAGAGCCTTCTCTGTTTCATCCGTTCAAAATAGACCGACCCTGAGAAAGTGTATTTGTATCCCAGGCCGTCTTCGGTCTCCATCTGCTTCCGGACATGGGAAATCGCATCGCCCACGGCAAGGGTGTCGGGAAGGGCGAGGGGTGTCTCTGTCCGGATCTGCCTGACCGCATTGAAACCGGCAAGGGCTCCGGTCACGATCGCCTCCGTATGGCCCACAAGCAGGCCTGCCTTCTCTCCACCGCAGAAGAGGTTTTCGATCCCAATGACTTTCAGGGTGTCGTCGCGGGGCGCCATACCCACATACCGGATGGAATTTCCGAGGCCCCCTGCATAGGGGTCTTCGTAGCGGGCATTTTCAAATCCCGGAATCCGCCGCAAGGCCTCGAGAGGAAAATAGGGGACCATCAGCTTGGCATGGCCCGTGTCGAGGAGAATGAGGTTCTGTTCAAATTCGGGCAGTGCATACTGCTGGCAGGCCTTAATGGAAAGTTTGTCTTTTGATCGCTCGATGGGCGGGATGGGAATGACAGCCACCCCTTGTCTGTCAAGGAGGCCGGCAATGTCCCGGGAGAGGGATTCTTTGAAGAGTTTGCAGGAACCGCTCATGGCGCCGACCTGCTCCCCTTTTCGTCCGACCATCTCCTTGACGCCGGCCTTGGCTGCAAGGCTGATCCGGCCGCCGAAAGAAGGGCACCGAAGGATGCACATGGCGCAACCGTTCCCGTATTTGGTACAATTCGAAGGAGGACCCGCGGTGCCGGTGGCATCGATGAAGACATCCCCTTCGATGCGCGTCTTTTCCCCCTGCTGTTTTACCGTGACCGATTTGATCCTATCTCCATCCCTCTCCACCTCCTCCATCCGCGCGGAGAGGAGAATGGAAATTCCACTCCGGAGAAGAAATTCTTTCACCCGGGGTTCCATGGTGGCAACATTGTAGAGGGAAGCATGGCGGTGGCCCGGAAATTCAACGTTTCGGTGAAGCGTATTCCGATCGATGAGCTGAAAGAGCTCGCCCCCACCCATGGCGATCATCTCTTCCGCGGCGGTGAAGCGGCCATTGTTGCGCATGATCCCCCCGACGAGACCGGTTCCCAACAACATGTCCGTCCGCTCAATCAGAAGGACTTCGGCCCCCTGTTTTCTGGCCGAGAGCGAGGCAGCGCATCCTGACCATCCACCTCCTGCAATGACTACTTTCATGAAAGGCCCCCCTCGCGGAAGATGGATCTTTCATATGAAAAGGTTTATGCTGTCTGTTATAAAAAGAAAAATCGTTTTTCCGATTAAGATAGGTTAAAGTGAAAAAGATGTCAAGAAATATTTAAAAGCATCGTTTCGTACCTTATGGTAGAATATAAATGATGGATTCCATTTTCCACCCCGGAGGGAAACATTATTATGATCCGCGCGTTCAATAAGCACTACCGCAAGGCCATCGATCTGATCGAGGATTCCACGACCAGCGAGAAGTTGGAGCTCGCCGAGAAGGTCATGGAGTGGTTTAAGGAAATACCCGAAGAATACCTGATCTCTCTGGCGCTCTTTTTTAATGAGGTGATCGATGACCTGGGAGACGACAGTCTGGAAAAGATCAACCTTAAGACAAAATCCAAGAGAAAACATGAGGAGGAAGAAGAGGAAGAAGCCGACGAGTATGAAGAGGATGAAGAGGACGAAGAAGATGATGAGGACGAGGATGAGGACCAGGAGGATTACTGAATGTTTACTTGGAGGCTGGGATGGCCCGGTTATAGGCCCAGCGTTCCATCCTTCCGATTTCCTCTCTCATGGTCGTTGAAAGGGGAACGATGTTTCCCGCAGCAATGACAATATCCTGCTCGTTGATGGGCCGCCCCGAGTTGAATGCCTCAACCATTGCCCCGTTGACCGCCTGCTCAATCTCAGCGCCGTTAAACCCCTCCGTCACCTTGATCAACATGTTTAAGTTGACCTTTGAAAGATCGGCCCCATTCCTTGTCAGATGGATGGAGAGGATCGACTTTCTCTCCTGGGCGTTGGGAAGGGTGACGAAGAAGATCTGATCGAAACGGCCCTTTCTCAACACCTCCGGAGGAAGGAGCTCAATCACATTGGCTGTGGCGGCGATAAAGACAAAGTTCTTTTTTTCCTGCATCCAGGTGAGAAAAGATGCGAAAACCCTCGATTGAGTCCCGCCCCCCGCCTTCTGGCTTTGAACGCTAATCCCTGCTTCGATCTCGTCGATCCATAGCACGGAGGGAGCAACGGCCTCCGCAGTTTGAAGGGCGATCTGGAGGGCCTTTTCAGGCTCCCCCATGGTTCCGTCGTAAAGCCTTGCCATATCGAGGTGGAGCAAGGGAATCCCCCAGAAGGAAGCAAAAACCTTTGCACAGAGGCTTTTCCCGCATCCCGAAACACCGGTGATCAAGACGCCTTTCGGGAGTTGAAGCCCGAAGGCCTTTCCTTCCTCGCTCAGAACGCCGGTCCTCTTTCTTAACCAGTCCTTCAGGTTTTCGAGACCCCCGATCTCATCGAGGGTCGGCCGATCGGTGATCAATTTCAGGATTCCCGATTTCCTGATGAGCTGCCCTTTCTCTTCGATGACCCCGTCGATGACAGAAGCCTCGAGACTCGTTCTGCCGACTAGGGCGCTCCGGAAGGCACGGGCCGCCTGGTCCAGGGAAAGACCGAGCGCGGCCTTGACCATCTTTTCTTTCAAGTCGGGCGTCAGGAGTTCCGTCAGCTTGGCAACGTGGGGGCTTCCACTGATCACGCCGTTTAAAATCCGCTCCACTTCCGTAGCATCCGGCATGGGGAGTTCATAGATGGCCATATCCCTGCGCAGTTCTTCCGGCACAACAAGGACAGGAGCGATGATGAAAAGGGTGGTGTAGCGATTACGGAGAGCCCGGTGGACATCCTTTATCTTTCTTGTGATCAGGGGATCGTGTTGCATCAGGGAGTGGATTCCCTCGAAGAGGTAGAAAACCTGGTCTGTTCGCTGGATCACTTTGTCCAGGGCCTCGATGGGGTTTTTAGAATTCTCAATGGCCTCCTCCTCACCGGTAAGCCCCTGGAAGGGATTCCAGATGAAAAGCTTCGGCCTGGGTTGAAAGGTGGCGGAGAACTCTTTGAGAAGGGTCTCCACACGATCCTCTTCATCCGAGAGGATATAGACGATCGAGGCTTTCGAGAGGACCAATTTCTTCAGGTCCTGAAGAATCTGCTGTTTTCTGGCGGGCTCCTCCATCGCTCGAATTATATAGAAGTTTTCCTTCAAGGTCAACTATTTCTCAAACTATTTGTCAAAATGGGTTGAAACTCTGTCTATGATTAAATAAAATGATTTGAGGTGAGATGACATGACAGTAGATTTCAATCCCATCATGATCGATCTGGGTCCCCTGAGGGTGAGCTGGTACGGGATGATGTATGTCTTGGGGTTTATCGCTTCCTACCTCCTCGTCCGATACCAGATGAAGAGAAAAGATTTTGGAGTTTCAAGGGTGGAGGTGGAAAACCTCTATTTCTATCTCATCATCGGATTGATGGCGGGCGCCCGTTTGGGATATGTCTTTTTTTACGATCTAAAAATGTATCTGGCAGATCCCCTCGGGGTCTTTGCCATCTGGCGGGGGGGGATGTCTTTTCACGGGGGATTGATCGGCGTCCTCGTGGTCGGGGTCCTCTTCTCTTGGAAGAATCAGAAATCTTTCTGGACAATTGCCGACCTCGTTATCGTCACCGCCCCCATCGGCCTCGGCCTTGGAAGAATCGGAAATTTCATCAACGGGGAGCTCTTTGGCCGTGTGACGCAGGTTCCCTGGGGGATGATTTTCCCCAGGGGAGGTCCTCTTCCCCGCCATCCGTCACAGCTCTACGAGAGCGCGCTGGAGGGAGGGGTTCTCTTTATTATTCTCTGGTTTCTCAAAGATAAAAAACTTCCAACAGGAGGGCTCCTGTCGCTCTTTCTCTCTTTCTACGGTCTGTTCCGCTTCTTCGTCGAATTTTTCAGAGAGCCGGATGCCCACCTCGGATTCATCGCAGGCCCATTCACGCTGGGCCAGCTCCTTTCCTCCTTCATGATTGCAGGAGGAGCGGTCTTGTTTATTTATCTGAAAAAGAGGAGTCACATTCGGGGATAATGTCCGAATGGAGCGGGTTGAGGAAAAGTACTTGGGCTGGATGTTCCATGCGTAAAAAAAGGGCGATCCGTATGGATTCGCCCTTAATTATTCTTTTCGCCTGTGGATTTTAAAGGCCCGTCATCGAGATGTTAACGATCACCAGATCATTAGCCACCCCCTTAATCCCCTTCGCTTTCTTCACAAGCTTTTCCACCTTTTCCTTCTCCTCCTGAGAGTTTACCATACCGAAAATCCTGACCATGTCGCCATTCTCAATCGTGAAGAAGAGGCGAGAGCTCATCAGGCCGGACTCCAGAAGGGCAGACTCTATCTGGCGTTGGAGTGAGAGCCTTCTAAGGCTGGTGACGGAGTCGATGCCGCAGGATTTGATCTCTTCGGATCGGGCTCCCTCAACGATCATTTTTGCCGCCGAATAGACGCTCAGTTTATCCGTATTCAGAATGAGATCATAGAGATTGGGGTTTAACCAGTCTTCGTCAAAGGCAAACCGGATGAATCCCTTCTTGTCATGATCCGAACGGTGGATGAACTTTTCGGTCAACTCCCTGCCGACTCCCGTCTCCTCCATCACTCTTTTGACTCTCTTCTCCATGGAACCTATCACGAGGACATGGAAGGCGCAATCAAAAGAGCGAAGCAGAAGCTGACTCCCCCGGCCGAAGAATACGGCATCGCCCTTTCTTGCCATCTCGTAGATGACGGACTGGAGACGATCGAGGTAGATTTTTGGCTTTTCACCGAAAAACCTTTCCAACAGGGCTGGACTCTTTTCACCCAATTTTTTAATGTCGGAAAGAAAACCCAACTCATCGGCCGACTTGAAAAGCTCCTCCTCCCCGTATAAGGTGTAATTCAGTTCTTTGGCTACCTGCCGGGCAATCTTTTCGCCATCCGTCCCGAGCATTTCCGAAATCGTTATAAAATACATAATGATATACCTCCTTTTTTTATATCATCCCTTACCCAAAGGTGATCATCCGGCATTGTATTGTCAAGCCACCATGATCGCTTCATCCCCATTTCATCTTCTTTGCCGGTGCGATCATGGAACGAGGGTTCAGAAAATGACTTAACTCATCCTTAGAAAAAAGGCCCTCCTCTTCCATCGCCTTCCGGATCGTCTTGTTCTCCCGGTAGGCCTTTCTCGCAATGCGGGCTGCCTCATCGTATCCGATTTTTGGGGCCAGGGCCGTGACCAGCGCCAGGCTTTTTTCTATCATCTCTTCGCATCGTTCCCGGTCTGCCTTCAATCCCCTGACGCATCTTATATTAAAATTGTCGGCTCCATTGGCAAGGAGCCGGATCGATTCCAGGAGATTATGTGCGATCAGAGGCATCATCGCATTAAGCTCAAAAGAGCCGCCGAGGCCCCCAAGCGTAATGGCCAAATCATTTCCGATCACCTGGGCGCACATCTGGATCGTGGATTCGGGAATAACCGGGTTGACCTTTCCGGGCATCATGGAAGAGCCGGGTTGAGTCTCCGGAAGGTGAATCTCCCCGATTCCGCAACGGGGCCCCGAGCCCAGCCAGCGGATGTCATTGGCGATTTTCATAAGGCTGACCGCGACGGTTTTCAACGCCCCGCTCATTTCTACCGAGGCATCCCGGGCCCCCTGGGCTTCAAAGTGGCAGGCCGCCTTACGGAAACGTCCTCGTATCGTTTTGTTGATTATGGAGATGGCTTTTCTTGCAAACCGCGGGTGGGTATTAGCTCCTGTTCCAACAGCCGTTCCACCGAGAGGAAGTTCATAAAGAGAGCCTAAGGCATTCTCAATTCTATGGATGCCGAATCTCACCTGCTGCGCATATCCCTCAAATTCCTGACCCAATCGAATCGGAAGGGCATCCTGGAGATGGGTTCTGCCGATTTTAAGGATGGGGTGGAACTCCTTCGACTTGGTCTTGAGCGCCTGATTGAGATTTCTCAAGGCAGGCAGGAGTTTCTCTTGCAGAAGGGTTACCGAGGCAATGTGGATGGCGGAAGGGAAAATGTCGTTACTGGATTGACATAAATTAACATGGTCGTTGGGATGAACAGGCCGGTAGATTCCTTTTTTGCCACCCAAGATTTCATTCGCCCGGTTGGCGATCACCTCATTGGCATTCATGTGAGTTGAAGTCCCGGAGCCGGTTTGAAAAATATCGATTACAAATTGTTCATCCCATCTTCCCTGCATGACTTCATCAGAACCCTTCTCAATCACCCTGGCCAATCTCTTTTCAAGGAGGCCCAGCTCTGAGTTCGCCCTGGCCGAGGCATATTTGATGAGGCCGAGGGCATGGATCAGTTCCCTTCCGAACCGGTATCCGCTCACGGGAAAATTCTCAACCGCCCTCTGGGTTTGAGCGCCATAGTAAGCCTCTTTCTGGACCCTGACTGGGCCCATGGAGTCTTTTTCTATTCTATATTTTTGATTTGAGCTAACCATATTCGACTCCCTTCTTGTAGCTAATTCTCACTAGTTCATCTGACGGAGAAGAGGGGAATTCCTTTACCCCGTTAGAAATAATGCCCCGCTGCTCCCTCCGGGCCAGAGGCCCTCGTGGGCCGGCGGCTGAAGCAGGGTTAGGTTTTAAAATAATTCCGGCGGGGTTTAACCCGCTGCGACAGCGCTTGCGCGGCGATTGCCCCGCTGGAATTTCTAACAGGGTTTATTTTCGAAGCAAGCGTCTATCAAACATATAGCTTTCGACACTCGGAATAACCACTCTGTTCATGTCCGGATGTTTTGGATTGATCAGTATGTTGAATTCATCCGGAAGACTGTGGAGACCATGGGACGTTGATGAATTCTATTACTTATTTTTTCCTTTCAGAAATCTCATCCTCCTTGTCCGTTGTTTCGGCACGCAGGCGTATCCCGGCCTGCGGTGTCGTCTCAACATCGGTGGATGAACATAGATCCATACCTCATTGGTGGCTAATCTACCAGAAATACAACTGAAGTCCAATGATTAAAGATTCGGGTGTCTCCATCTTAGACCTTGCCCACTGAGGCCATATAAACGGTAAACTCCTCCTCTCCATCGACCCGGAGCAGCCCGTCCAATGCTTCCTGGTCGTAGGCGGCAATGGCGCAGGTTCCTGCCCCGATGGCCTCGCAGGCGAGATAGAGGTTCTGGCAGACATGGCCTGCGTCAATGGCGATGACCCTGTGGGCTGCCATCCCATAACGCCACTCCATCCGGTAAGGAATGGCTGTCCAGATGAATGTCAATGCCGCATTTCCCGGGTAGGGCTGGCCGAATGCCGCCTCGACGATCCGACTCGAAAGATTTTTCTCTGAAAACTCAAAGAGCAACTGGTGCGAGAGCGGCAGATAACGATAGACTCCGGCATCAAGCCCTTCGACATGGAGCACCGCCAGATACGTTTCAAGGGCATGGCGACAACCTGCTGAGGGTACGGTGCGATAGGCATGTCCGTAGGCAACCTCTCCCCGGACTCCCTGGGTTGCCCAGAGGAGGAAAGAGACCTCTTCCAACCCAAGAGACTCTTTTGTATACATTCGACGGCTCTGGCGGTTCGTGATGGCTGTGGCAAGATCCATCCCGGGAATTTTTTCCCAATCACCGGGCTTCACCAGGTCGATTCGCAACGCATCGGCCGGATACGGCTTTTCGACAGGAGGGGGATCGATCCCCCTGTTCTGATCGGTCTGCGAAAAGTCGACTCTCTTCCGCACACTATCTTTGAGAAAAAACCTGAACTGTCTTAATAGGTCTTTGTCCATCTCCTTTCATTAATCTACCAGAAATACGACGGAAGTTCAAATCCTGAAGATTGAAGAAAACAGAACTCCCCCTTTTCTTTAAGGACGTAGAAAATTTCACCATGGCGAGATAGCGAGATTTAATCCAGCCGATCCCTTTGGTGGGGTGGAGAAATACACAGAAACGCCACGCCAACGCTCGATAGAAATCATGGATTCCCCGCAAATCTTTCCATTGAGTGATATCCCAATCGGACTGCGCGGTCCTTGCCCATTCAACGCCTTCTCGGATGGTTAACTTATGTGAATCGGTGAATGCCTTTCTGGTGCGAGGCAGTGTGCGATGTGACAACGTTGGGAAAAGACTTCTGCCATTTTAATTCAATTGCCATTCTTCTTTTAAACTGGTAAAATTGGGTTCATGACGAAAAAAGAAAGGGTCCTTAAACTGACGGTTCACGATGAGGAACAGGAGCTGGAGTTTGAACTCGACTACCTTTCCTCGTTGACGTTCGAAGAGCGGCTCAAGATGATGAGAGAAAAGTCAAGGGAAATGCTAAAGCAAATGATCGACCATGGACACCGAAGACCTTTTGAAATCATTAAACGCACATAAGGTTGAATTCGTCATCATCGGAGCAACCGCTTTCCCCACCCATGGTTATGCAAGGGCGACCCTCGATATTGACCTTTTCATCCGTCCTGAACCTCAAAATGCAAGTCGTGTCCTCGATGCCCTCCGTGATTTTGGTTATGACATAACCGACATTGTCCTGGAAGATCTATTGACCAATAAAGTCCTCATCAGGCAGTATCTTGTCGAAACAGACATTCATCCTTTTGTTGCTGGAGTCACATTCGATCAGGTATGGAACAATCGGATTTCTGGAACCTTTGGGACCGAGAAGGTTTATTATGCCTCTCTGGACGACATCATTATCATGAAGGAAGCTGCCGGGAGGCCGAAGGACCTCGAAGACCTTAAAATTCTGAAAATCCTTAAAGAGAAAAAAACAATCTGAAAACGCCACTCCTGCCAACAGTTCCCCCCTTTTTAAGTACCTGAACTGAACACGATCCTTCTTCCTCTGAAAATAAGAGATATGGGAAGCCTCTCCTTTGAAACAGGGGAGATTTGATTGACAAAGCGAAGAAGCATCCATTATCATTTTACCCATGGGCAACAACCTTGTACAGAAGATATTTGAGTCTCATCTGGTGAGCGGCAGCCTTGAACCCGGCGGCCAAGCGGCCATTGCCATCGACCAGACGCTTACACAGGATGCAACGGGAACGATGGCCTATCTCCAGTTCGAAGCGCTTGGGATTCCAAGGGTGAAGACGAAACTCTCGGTCAGCTATGTCGATCACAATATGCTCCAGACAGGTTTTGAGAATGCGGACGATCACCGGTTTCTGCAGACCTTTGCGGCAAAGTACGGGATCCTCTTTTCAAGGCCGGGCAACGGCATCTGCCACCAGGTCCATCTGGAGCGGTTTGCCAAGCCCGGAGAGACGCTTCTCGGCTCCGACAGCCATACTCCCAACGCAGGCGCCATGGGCATGATCGCCATCGGCGCAGGAGGCCTCGATGTGGCCATCGCCATGGGAGGAGGGCCCTACCACCTGAAGATGCCGGAGATCGTCCTGGTAAGGTTGAAAGGGCGGCTTCGTTCATGGGTCTCCTCCAAGGATGTCATCCTCGAGCTTCTCCGGCGTTTGACCGTCAAGGGGGGCGTGGGGAAGATTTTCGAATTCGGAGGGCCAGGTGTGAAGACACTCTCCATTCCGGAAAGGGCGACGATCGCCAACCTGGGAGCGGAGCTGGGAGCGACGACCACGCTCTTTCCAAGCGATGAACGAACCCTCGAATTTTTAAAGGCCCAGGAAAGGGAGAAAGACTGGGCGCCTCTCGAAGCCGGTCCGGATGCCCGTTATAATCAGGCGATTGAGATAGATCTTCGTAAACTGGAGCCCCTGATTGCTCACCCCTCCAGCCCGGACAGGGTCGTTCCGGTGAGAGAGGTTGCCGGCAGGGAGGTCAGGCAGGTCTGCATCGGCAGCTGCAACAACTCCTCCTATATGGACCTGATGAGCGTGGCGAAGATCCTGAAAGGGCAGAAGATTCATCCGGATGTCAGCCTTACCATCACACCCGGATCGAAACAGGTCTTTGAAATGATTGCCCGAAACGGAGCGATGGCCGATCTCATCAGTGCGGGCGCCCGCATTCTGGAGTCGGCCTGCGGTCCCTGCATCGGGATGGGGCAGGCGCCTCCCTCAGGTGCGGTTTCCATCCGGACAATGAACCGCAATTTCCAAGGCCGGAGCGGAACGCCCGATGACCAGGTCTACCTGGCCAGCCCGTATGTTGCGTCCGCCTGCGCATTAGAAGGAGTGATTACCGATCCGAGAACACTGGGGATGAAGCCACCCCGGATTCCCATGCCAAAGAGGTTCTTCATCGATGACAGCCTGATCCTTGCTCCCTCCCCGGATCCCGAAGATGTCGCCATCGAGAGGGGGCCGAATATCAAACCCCTGCCTACACGAGGCCCTCTGGAGGATGTGATGGAAGGATCGGTGCTTCTCAAAGTGGGGGATCATATCACGACTGACCACATCCTTCCAGCGGGAGCAAGAGTGCTTCCCCTGCGGTCGAATATCCCCGCCATTTCAAAACACCTTTTTGAAAGACTGGACCCCGATTTTTTTAAAAAGGCCAAAGAGTCGGGCGGTGGGTTCGTGGTCGGGGGCGAAAATTACGGGCAGGGATCGAGCCGGGAACATGCGGCTCTGGCTCCCATGTTCGCCGGCATCCGGGCCGTCATTGCAAAGTCGTATGCCCGCATTCATCGCAGTAATTTGATCAACTTTGGGATCCTTCCCCTGACCTTTCAGGATGAGAAAGAGTTTGATGGAATTCAGCAGGAAGACCGGCTCAGGATCGAGAGGGTCCGCAGCCGCCTGGAAACGAACGGACGATTAACCATCTGGAACGTGACGCAGCGAAGGGCTTTCGAGGTCTCCCATGGACTAAATCCCCGGGAGATGGAAATCCTGCTTGCCGGGGGATTACTGAATTATACCCGGAAGAGTGCCTAAAGTTTCAAGTGACTAAAGTGTCTGAAGTTAATTTTGCCACTCAATCAGTGTCAAGTTTCACTGCGGGCTAAGCCAGCCACCGCATAGGTGGGGGGAACAGAGATGCTCGAGGCAAAGAATATCGGACTCAGGGGAATAAAAGTTGCGGATACCCGGATCTCCGATGTGGATGGAGAGAAAGGGGTGCTGATCTACCGGGGCTTTAATGTGATCGATCTTGTCCGGTCCTCCACCTTCGAAGAAGTCTCTTTCCTCCTTCTTCACGACCGCCTGCCCACTCAAGAGGAGTTGAGAAGCTTTAAGTCAGCGCTGGCTTCCGAGAGAAGCGTCCCCGAGCCGATTTTTCAATTTATGAAGATGCTCCCCGAATCGGCGCCTCCGATGGATGTGCTCCAAGCGGCCATTCCTGTCCTGGGAAGTTTCGACCCCCGCTTGCACGATGAGACGAAGGAGGCCAACCTGGGGAAGGCCATTGGGCTCATTGCCCAATTACCAACGGTCCTGGCGGCCTGGGACCGGATACGGAACGGTCTCTCCCCTGCTCCTCCCGTGCCCGGGCTTTCACATGCGGGAAACTTTCTTTACATGTTAAAGGATTCGATCCCTGATCCAGGCATGGCGAAGGATTTTGATCTCTGCCTGATGCTCCACGCCGAACATTCTTTCAATGCCTCGACCTTCGCAGGGAGGGAAGTGGCCTCCACACACGCGCATATGTACGCGGCTGTTGCCGCGGCGGTCGGGGCCCTTTCCGGAGAGCTCCACGGAGGAGCAAACAGTGAAGTGATGAAAATGCTCCTCGAGATCGGAGAAGTCCAACGTGTGAAGTCCTGGGTGTCCGAAAGGCTCAGGAAAGGCGGGAAGGTGATGGGGATGGGTCATGCGGTTTATCATACCGAAGATCCACGTGCAGGGATCCTCCGGGAGATGTGCAAACGGTTGGTCGGCCTGACAGGAGATTCCCGCTGGTGCGAACTGACCATGGCGATTGAGGGGGCGACGAAGGAGGAGTTCAGGAAGGGAAAAGGAAGAGAGATCTATGCCAATGTCGATCTTTACAGCGCCTCCGTTTATCACATGATGGGAATCCCGAAGGATCTTTTCACCCCCGTTTTCGCCCTGTCGCGTATCTCGGGCTGGGCGGCGCATATCATCGAAGAGAAGTTTGCCGAAGCCCAGCCCAAACCCGAACTCTACCGGCCCGATGCCGACTATGTCGGGACCTATTGCGGCGCACAGGCCTGTGAATATGTCCCGATCGAAGAGCGGTCTGAATGAACATCAAACATGACATTCTCATCATCGGAGCCGGCCTCGCAGGGCTTCGTGCCGCCGTGGAATGCCTTGGGCAGGCGGATGTCGCCGTGGTGAGCAAGGTTTTTCCCACGCGGTCCCATTCGGGCGCGGCTCAGGGAGGGATCACGGCTGCCCTTGGCAACGAGGAGGAAGATCGCTGGGAGTGGCATCTCTTCGATACGGTCAAGGGAAGCGACTACCTCGGTGATCAGGATGCGATCGAGATCATGGTCAGGGATGCGCCCCGGGTGATCTATGAACTGGAGCACATGGGGGTTCCCTTCAGCCGAACTCCTGAGGGAAAGATCGCCCAGCGGAACTTTGGCGGCCATACCCGGGATTATGGCAAGAGGCCTGTCAAGAGGGCCTGCCATGCGGCAGACCGGACAGGGAGAGTTGTCCTCGACACCCTTTACGACCAGTGCCTTCGCCACCAGGTGAAATTCTACTCCGAGCATTATGTACTTTCGCTTGCCTTCGACCGGAAAAGATGCGCGGGGGTGGTGGCCTACGATCTTCCGACAGGTGAAATCCGTTTTCTTCAGGCAAAATCCGTTTTGCTGGCAACTGGTGGATGTGGAAGAATCTACAAAACGACGTCCAATGGCTTTGCATCGACCGGGGACGGGATGAGCCTTGTCTACCAGGCAGGTTTTCCGCTTGAAGATATGGAGTTCATCCAGTTTCATCCCACCGGACTTTATCCCCTGGGCATCCTGGTGAGCGAGGCGGCCAGGGGCGAAGGAGGCCTTTTAAGGAACCGGCTGGGCGAACGATTCATGGAACGTTATGCTCCAACGGTGAAAGACCTGGCAGCAAGGGATGTTGTTTCGAGAGCCATCCTCACCGAAATTCGGGAAAAGAGAGGGATCGCTGGGAAGGACTATGTTCATCTTGACCTGACCCATCTTGGCGAGGAGAAGATTGAAGAACGGCTCTGGGAGATCGCCTCCTTTGCCAGGATCTACTTAGGCATTGATCCCGTTTATGAACCCATTCCGGTCCAGCCCACCTGCCACTACATCATGGGCGGCATTCCAACCGATGTGGATGGGAGAGTCTTAGTGGACGAGAAAGGGTCTCTCGTCCAGGGTTTGTATGCGGCTGGGGAATGCGCCTGTGTTTCCGTCCATGGCGCCAACCGCCTGGGCTGCAACTCCCTGCTCGACCTGCTTGTCTTCGGCAGGCGGAGCGGACTGGCGATGAAGAGAGATCTTTCGAGAGAGGAATACCCAGTTTTTTCGGAGGGATCGCTGAGAAACGCGGATTCGAGAATCAGCGAGTTGTTGAGCCGACAAGACCGGGAGAAGAGCGGTTCGATTCGAAAAGAGATGCAAGCCGTCATGATGAGATACGGATCGGCCTTCCGGAAGGATGAGGGGTTAAAGAAAGGGATAGAGGAGATTCGGTCCCTTAAGGAAAGATACGGAGAAGTCAGGGTTTCCGACCATGGGAAGGCCTTTAATTATGAATTGGTGGAGGCGATCGAACTGGGCCATCAGCTTGAACTTTCAGAAGTGATCCTCCTGAGCGCCCTTCAGAGGCGTGAGAGCAGGGGAGCCCACTGGCGGGAAGATTTTCCCCAGAGAGCGGACCGTTACTACCTTAAACATTCTCTTGCCTTCCCGACTCCTAAGGGGCCGGAGATAAGATATAAGCCTGTCAAGATCACAAAGTTTCAACCGGAAGCAAGGGTGTATTGAGAAAATTGCGGATTTCGGATTGCAGATTGCGGATTGAAAAATAATGATATTGAACCGCATAAAGCACTTGGCGTTCAACAAATCGTCATTGCGAATGCCGCCAAGCAGGATCAGGCAGTCTCGATCATAGGTGATGAATGCTCCTCAAACTAAAGATCTTCCGTTTCGATCCTGAGAAGGATGAAAAACCTTACTATCAGACCTTTGAGGTGGAGGCGGATCCCATGGACCGGCTGCTCGATTGCCTCAACCGGATCCGCTGGGAGCAGGACCCGACCCTCTCCTTCCGCATGTCCTGCGGCCATGGAGTATGCGGATCGGACGGGATGAGGATCAATGGGATCTGCGGCCTGGCCTGCCAGAAGCTGGTCCGGAGTTTTAAGGAGGAGGTTTTAATTCAACCGCTTCCCGTCTTCCACGTGGTGAAGGATCTGGTGGTGGATCTGGGTTCCTTTTTCGAGAAGTATCAGTCGGTCAAACCCTATTTGATCAACCTGGTCCCTCCACCCGACCGGGAGAGAATACAATTCCCGGAGCAACACCAAGCGTTTGAAGAGGCCATTCGCTGCATCCTCTGCGCCTGCTGCACGGCCTCCTGCCCGGTCAACCAGAGTCAGGAGACGGAAGGGTATGTCGGGCCTGCGGCCCTTGTCCGGGCCTTCCGGTATCTCTTCGATTCGAGAGATGAAGCTTCCGAAGAAAGGATCGGGCTATTGGATCATAAGGATGGGGCATGGGGGTGTCAGACCCAATGGAAATGCACGGAGGTCTGTCCCAAAGAGATTCCGGTAACGAAACAGATCGGCCAGATCAAAAAACGGATTTACGAGAACAGGCATCCCAAAGGGTAGTTCGGGTGAAAAAAACCTCATGATCGGGCCACCGGTTTATTAGATAATGGACATGGAAGAAGCATCCCGAAGATGAAAGACGCATTCGTTGCCATCCATGGACATTTCTATCAGCCTCCGAGGGAGAACCCGTGGCTAGAGGTTGTTGAACGCGAGGAGAGCGCCCATCCCTTTCACGACTGGAATGAGCGGATCACCTTCGAATGTTACCGGCCCAATGGTTATGCGCGGATCGTGGATGGCTTGGGAAAGATTCTCGATATCGTCAACAACTACTCCTTCCTCAGTTTCAATTTCGGCCCCACGCTCCTCTCCTGGATAGAAAGGGAGAAACCACTCGTTTATCAGAAGATCATCGAAGCGGACCGGGAAAGTCTTCGACGTTTGGGCCATGGGAATGCCATCGCCCAGGTCTATGACCATCTGATCATGCCTCTGGCCAACGATAGGGACCGTGAGGCAGGCGTCCGATGGGGGGTGGTGGATTTCGAGAGGCGGTTTCACCGCAAACCCGAAGCGATGTGGCTTCCGGAAACTGCGGTCAATTACCCCACCCTTGAGGTGTTGATTCAATACGGGATGCGATATCTCATCCTGAGCCCCTTCCAGGCCCTCCGGGTGAAACCCCTTGGCGGCAGAAAGTGGACGGAGGTACAGCAGGGAAAAGTCGATACGACCCAGGCTTATCGATGTTTCCTCAGGGACCGTTCTGGGAAGAAAACTCCCGATCGATACATCGATCTCTTCTTCTACGACGGGAGCATCTCAAAAGAGATTGCTTTCGACGGACTTCTGAAAGACGGGAATCGCTTCTGTGATCGATTCGCACGGGCCTATCAGCCTTCCACGAACAGACCCCAGCTGATCCATATTTCCACCGATGGAGAGACCTATGGTCATCATAAAAAATTCGGTGAGATGGCGCTGGCCTATGCATTGAAAAATGGATTTGCCTCCCGCGGATTGGAACTCACGAATTATGGAGCTTTTCTAAAACGATTCCCGCCTGTTTGGGAAGCGGAAATAGATCAAGGCTCCAAAGGGGAAGGAACGTCATGGAGCTGCGCCCATGGCGTGGGCCGGTGGAAGGAGGACTGCGGTTGCAGCACCGGCGGAAAGCCCGGATGGAATCAGAAATGGAGGGAGCCTTTAAGGGAGGCCCTCGATCTTCTGAGGGATGAGATTAGCCCCCTGTTCGAGAGAGAAGGAGAGAAGGTCTTTAACAACCCCTGGGAAGCGAGAAACGGCTACATCGATGTGATCCTGGACCGTTCACCTGAAAATGTGGGGAAATACTTCGAGCAATATGGCGTGAAAGACCTGGATGAGAGAGGAAAGGTCAGGGGGCTGAAGCTCATGGAGATGGAGCGCCACGCTCTTCGAATGTATACGAGCTGCGGCTGGTTCTTCGCGGACCTGGGCGGCCTGGAGACCCGGCTTGTCCTCCAGCATGCGGCCAGGGCGATCCAGCTTTCCGGGGAGTTTTCCGGCCAGGAGATCGAGAGAAAATTCCTCCAGGTTCTCTCAAGGGGCAGAAGCAACCTTCCCGAGATGGGAGACGGGGCTCAGATCTATCACCGTTTCATCAAGCCAACGTATGTAACTCCGGAGCAGGTGGTGAACCATTACGCCATCACCTCCATTTGGGATGGCGGGGAAAGGGAGAAGAAACTTTTTTGCTTCAGGGTGGAAAAAAAGAATGATTCGAGAATGGAAAGGAGCGGTCAATTCTTGCTCCTGGGCCGGGTTAGAATCACCTCCGATATGATCCCTGATCCCGAAGAATTTCTCTTCGGATTGATCTCTTCGAAGGAGGAAATTTTCCGGATTTGGGTTTCCAGGTCCAGTGAAAACCTCTCTTTCAAGGACTTCGAAGAGAGGAGTCTTGAGGGCTTGAAGGAGGGCAAGGAAGGAGCGGTCCGAATCCTCACCTCCCTCCTTGGAGGCCGGGTCTACACCCTTCGGGACGCATTGAGAGAAGAGAGGCAGGAGGTCCTGCGCAGGCTCGTCCAGAAAGAATGTGAGGAGTATTTACAGAGCGCGAAGGAACTTTTTGATAAAACGACACAGGCCATCGATGTCCTGATCGATGAAGGCCAGGAGATTCCTTTTGAAATGCAAGCCGCCGCGGAAGTGACTCTAAGCGATCGGTTGCTGCGGGAGGTCATGGAACTGAGGAGAGATTTTAGGGCGACCGCCAAAAGAGGAGCCATCGACCGAATCATCGAAGAATCGAAACGGTACGGCTATCGCCTCAATAAAGGGGAATCCCTGCTTGTTCTGAACGAGATATTAAGGGAAAAAATGGAATTCCTCCGGAAGACAAAATGCGCCGATCTGCCGGCACAGGAAAAAACGATCGAAGAGATGATTGCCCTCCTTGACCTTGCCGGGAAGTGGGGTTTTGATCTCGACCGACTCGAAGCCCAGGATCTGATGCACATCATCCTGGAGGAATGCGTCAGGCCTCTTGAGGCGTATTGGTGGGGGGATGGCTCCCCGAAACCCTTTCCTCCCCTCCTGCTCACCCTTGCGGCGAAACTGGATTTCAGTATCGAAAAAATTTCATAAGCCACGATTTTATAAAAATCCTCCCCATCTCCCTATCTCTCCATCTCTTCTATCCTTACTTTTCAGCGGGGAATGTCATCTGGCCCCCATAATAGCCCAGAAGCGTGACCAGAGGCGCAAGGCTGAAGACCAGCAGATAATAGAAGGGGCTGGCTGTTGCCTCATTCGAAGTCCTCCAGACGATAAGGATGATTTCAAAGATGAGAAGCAGGATGGAGAGTTGAATCTTTCTCTTCACAAAATGGGTCAGTTTTAACCGGTAGTTGATCCACCAGGTAAGAATCCCGGTTCCGATGGCAAAAGGAGAAGCAATGGCCCCGAGGAGGAGAATGTGGAAACCGGTCATCTCAAAAGCGGGGTTTTTAAAGAGAAGGGAGAGTACCGCGAAAAGGGGAGCGGCCATGAGAAAGGCGATAGGAAAATGGACGAGCATGGGATGAGGATGGCGCCTCGCCATGGGAAATTTTTGGAGGAGCATCTGAAGAAGTTTCGGGAGGTGTTTTAATTCTTCGGGAGGCCCTTTCTTCAGGAGTCCGATTTGCGGATAGCGCTCAAGAACCTCCGGCCCGTGGGGCGCGGCCGAGATCTCTCCGCTCAGATCCTTGCCGGAGGGATGCCTGTTCATATGAGTCCCCTTTGACCAGAGAGGACTTTTTGAGACATCGTAGACCTTCCCTTCAAAAGCGATGTAAACCGGCTTGCCGTCTTTTCCATCGCAGGAGAGGAGTTCTTTCGAAGTGAATTCTTTCATCTTTTCCTCGCACCTCATTTTTTCTTTTTTGGAGGGGGTTTTGGAGTTGAAAACCCAACGACATAATAGGTCAAAGCCCAGCGCTCCTGCTCGGAGAGCTGATTCCATTTGACCATCGCGGTATTCGGTATCCCCCGGGAGATGAGATCGAACACCTTTTTGAGATCTCCCTTCGCATGGGGCCATTGATTAAAGGGGATGTTAAAATCCCTGGGAGGGGGTTTGAGGGCCATGCCCAGCGGGGTTTTTCCGTCGCCCGCGGGTCCATGGCAGGATGTACAATTCTGATCATAAAGTTTTTTGCCCTGATTTAGAAGCTCAGGGCTCTTCGCGGGAGGCTTTGGAGCCTGGCCGAGAACGAAGCCGGAAGATAAGAAAAGAAGGGATAGCATCAAGATCACTGATAGCCACCTTTTCATATCAATCTCCTTTACCCCGTTAGAAGGTTGAAACCTTTCTGACGGAGTTTATCATGACCTTCTTTTTCGTCTTTTTCCGTTTCCCAGATGGAAATGACGGGAAAGAGTTTCGAAAAGAGAACAAAGGCGAGCGTGAATCCGGCCGCAATGCCGGCGGTCATCGACCATTCCACCCAGGAGGGCATGTAATCGCCGCGCACGTAAGGAAGGCGGGGCTCGATGAAAGAGGGGATGATGATAGTGTATCGTTCGATCCACATCCCGATAATGATGCAGATGGAGGCAATCAGAAGCCCCGGGAGGGTGCGCTTGAAAACCAGTATGGGGAAGGGGATCACAAAACAGAGGGCCACCATGATCCAGAAGAGCAGGGCGTATTTTCCAGTCAGCTTGCTCCACAGGACGGCGTGCTCGGCCGATCCCCCTGCGTATCCCACGGTCAGGTGCTCGGCAAAAGTGAAATAGGCCCAGAGGAGGGTGAAAACCAAAAGGAGCAGCCCCATGTTGTTGAAATGGTAGGGTTTCAGGTAGTCCTCCAGATGGTAAACTTTTCTGAGGGCAATGGTGACGAGAATGATCGCGGCGATTCCAGAATAGATGGCTCCCACAACAAAGTAAGGAGCAAAGATGGTGCTAAACCACATGGGCTGAGTCTGCAACCCGAAAACCCAGGAGACGACCGTGTGGACGCTCACGGCGATGGGGATAACAGCAATGCAGAGAAAACCAATCGTCTTACTCAGGACCGACCATTCTTTTTCTGTTCCGGTCCAGCCCAGGGAGAGAGGGCGGTAGAGCCATCGCCTTCCGGGAAAACGGTCCCGGAGAAGCCCGATATCGGGCACCAGGAGCACATAGAGGAAGATCACGCTGACCGTGAAGTAGGTCATGATGCAAGTAAAGTCCCAGAGCAGGGGCGACTTGAACTGTGCATGGAGCGCAACCCAGTAGAATCGTGACGAGCGACCCAGGTCGAAAAGAATATTGGTGGGCCCTGCGGCAAGGGCAAAGACGGTAACCGCTTCAGCGGCCCGGCCAAAGGGTGTTCCCCATCCGGCACGGGTGATCCGAAGCACTGCGGAGACCAGCGCTCCTGCATGGCTTATCCCGATGAAGAAGACAAAATTGACGAGATAAAGAGCCCATGATACGGGATGGCCCATACCCGTTTCCCCAAGACCACGGCGGTATTGCCACCCAAAGGCGAAGAACGACCAGAGGAAGATGATGGAAAGAGAAATCACGGCGGCCCAGAACATCCATCCTGTGCGGGTCAACGGGGCAAGAACCCTTTCGTATTTTCGGGCAATGGCTTCACTATCCATCATGCCATTCACCTTCCTTGAGGTAGTAAACCTTGGGTTCCGTGCCGAGGTCGTCTAACAGGCGAAAGGCACGGCGGCTCTTTGAGAGCCTGGACACCCGGCTCTTCGGATCGTTGAGGTCTCCAAAAGAGATGGCCCCGGATGGACAGGTCTCCGCACAGGCAGGGACGACCTCGCCGTCTCGGATCCTGCGCTTCTCTCTCCTTGCATTCCACTTTGCTGTCCGGATCCTCTGGATACAAAAATTGCATTTCTCCGTGATCCCTTTTCTCCTCCTGTAGACATCAGGGTTTCGACCCCTCTTATAATCGTCCGGCCAGGAAGGCGCATGCCAGTTGAAGTAGCGGACCGTGTAAGGACAGTTTGAGATGCACATGCGGACGCCGATGCACCGGGGGTAGACCTGCGCCACGATCCCGTCGGGATTTTTATAAGTTGCCTCCACCGGGCAGACCTTGGTGCAGGGAGGATGGTCGCACTGCATGCAGGGGATGGGAAAGAAGCGCATCTCCACGTCGGGGTAAGACCCTTTCACCTCCGAGATGAGGTTCATCCAGAACTTTCCCCGTCCGAGTCCGGCCTCCTGTTCCCCGGCAAAGGGAACATTGTTCTCCTGGCGGCAGGCCACCACACAGGCCTGACAACCCGTGCATCTGTCGAGATCAATCACCATGCCCCAGCGATACATGTGAACCCCTTTCATGGGGAGTTGGGGTGATGAGGAGATAGGGAGAAAGTATTTTTTACTCCCCATCTTCCGATCTCCCCATCACCTGATCATGCTTTATAAACCTTCACCCTTGTGGAAAAGTGAGAAAGAAAACCTCCCAGGTAATCGTATTCTTTGGCGATGAGATCATTCGGGTTAATCCCTCTTCCTTTTGCCCAGCGGCCATAGGCCCGATGGCCCTGGCCATAAGGGATATGGATGCACTTCGGGTGGGTTCCCGGGAAGAGCCTTGCCTTTGTCTTGACCTTCCCGGCTATCGATTCCACCCAGACAGGATCGCCATCTTTGATTCCCATGGTTATGGCCGTCTCCGGATGGATTTCAATCCAGGAGCCCCATCTCTCCTGCAGGTGTGGAGCAGCGGTCTCCTGGAGATAAGGCTGATTGGCTCCCCTGCCTTCTGCAGTGGCCATCAATTTATAGTGGATGAGGTGGAAAGGATAATCTTTTTCTTCTCCGGTGCGGCGCGGTGTTTCAAAGTGGGGAAGGAAAACTTTATCCCCGGTTGCCTCGATCTTCAACTCCTTCAGAATGGATTCCAGGTTTTTCGATCTCTTCATGGACAAATCAATAAGCCCTCGCTCCATGATTTGGGAGTAGAATTCAAATCTTCCCGAAGGAGTATCGAACTTTTTTCTCCACTCCCCAAATGGATAAGAGCTGTCCCACCATCCCCCGGCATCCACCAGTGCCTTCCAGAATTCGTCAAAATCCTTTGCGCGAATTGAGCCCCGTTTTGACCTGAAAACCCCGCGGATCGACGCCATCAGGGCTTCCCGCATATCTTTCCAGGGGAAAGACCTCGCAACACTTCCCCCAAGGCCTTTCGCAATCTTGATCAGGACGTCGCCGGTTTCGCGGACATCGTGTAAGGGGCTGCCCAGGACAGGGCTTCTCATTCCGAACATCGGCAAGCCGGGTCCGGGGTCAGGATGGTCGTCCTGCCAGCGCTCAAAATAGGTCCCATCCGGAAGCACAAGATCGGCGAACGTTGTGGTTTCATCCATAAAGGGCGAAAAGCTGACGATAAAAGGGACTTTTTCCAGGGCGGCGCGAAACTTTTCGGACTCGGGAATACTGAAGAGAGGGTTGGTGTAATAGAGAAAGAGGGTATCGATCGGGTAGGGTTCCCCTCTGCCGATTCTTTCCGGAAGAGTGTAAGGGACTTCTTGCGCAAAAGGAAAGGGAAAGTCGCCGGCTCCATCGATGCGGGGTTGGGAGAGGCCTTTTTCTGCAATCGGATCTTTCACTGCATGCGGCCATTTTTGAAAGGGGGGTTTCTTCTGAACCAGAAGCCCTCCGGGCCGGTCAATTGATCCTACCAGTGCGTTGAGGCTGTTGATAGCCATCTGGGTATAGGTCCCGTTAGTCTGCATTCCCACTCCCCTTCCCGATACGGCAACCGAAGGCCTGTGGGCGGAGAATTCTCCTGCAATCTGAATGATCTTTCCCTCGGGTATTCCTGTGATGGATGAGACCTGACCGGGAGAGTACTCCTTTAACACAAGGGTTTTAAAACCCATGCGTTGCTTTCCGTTTGAATCTTTCCAGTCTTCAAAACCGAAAGTATGGCGGGAGATGAAATCCTGATCGTATCGCTTCTCCTTGATGATCCAGTGAGCCATGCTGAGGGCGAGGGCGCCGTCGGTTCCAGGTTCAATGGGGATCCATTGATCGGCCTTTGAAGCGGTGACAGAGAATCGGGGTTCAACCTGAACCAGCTTTCCCCTGATGCCCGGCCTTCCTCTCCTCAGAAATCCATATCCCCGGAGGTTGATCATAGAGGATCGTGATGCCTCTAACAGGCTGGCTCCGAAGGAGAGAAGGTAGTTAACCTCTTCCCAGTGGATTGTGAGAAATTCTCCGATCCCCATCGTAAAGAGATGGCCCTTCAGAATTCCTTCCGAGCCTCTAACAGAATTTCCAAGGTGATTGGGAGAGCCGTAGGCTTCCATGAATCTGGACATCAGGTCGTGCGTGTGGCCACGATAGCGACCTCCCAGAAGAAGAAGCTGATGAGATTTTCCTTCCTGACGGAGCCTTTTTAGCCTTTGGGTCACCAGGTCCATGGCCTCGTCCCAGGAGATCTTTTCCCAACTTCCCTCTCCCCGGCCTGCTTTTCTTCTCAACGGATGCTGAATTCGGTCCGGATCGTAGAGCACCTGGAGCCCGGCCTGGCCTTTCGGGCAGAGTCGGCCTTTATTGACCGGGTAGTCTTTGATCCCCTCGAGTTTGACCGGCCAGTGATTGACAGAGCGGATCCGGAGACCGCAACCGCTCGGGCACTGGAGGCAGACGCCGGAGGACCAGCGCTCCTCGTAGGGAATCCACTCGTCTTCCTTCGGGAGGGCGTGGAGAAGCTTGTCGGGCAGGGTCATTCCGAGGGTTGCAGCCCCGATCATCTTTAAGAGTTTTCTACGGGAGATTTTCATTATCAAATTTCGGGAAAGCGCCCCTCACCCCCTCCCTCTCCCCTCGGAGACTGTGTCGTAATAGCAGGCAAAGGGGGAGAGGCAGTCAGGCTCCAAAGATTTAGAATGCGGGTCTTTTAGGTGATGGGAAATCGTTGTTTGTATAAAAT
>JAGVBT010000112.1 GCA_020059605.1 Deltaproteobacteria bacterium | reverse complement strand
CTCGTTTCAGGGTCTCGTAAGTTCTTGATTTTGTTAGATGCTGAAACAAGTTCAGCATGACGTCTTTCTTGTTTTTTGACTTTTTACGAATGTATCAATTTTGCATTTTTCATTTTGCATTGATCATTGATAAGTTAGTTGTCCCCATCGTCTAGTCTGGCCAAGGACACCGGCCTTTCACGTCGGCAACAGGGGTTCGAATCCCCTTGGGGACGCCAGTTAATATGACAAAGGGATTGGCCAATTGGTTAATCCCTTGTTTTTTCTCCGGTGTCTAAAATTGTGTCCATTTGATGAGCGGGGCCCATGGAGATCAAGTCTTGTATCCCTGAGGGGATCAAATATTACAGAAGTGGATAAGACCCTTGAGTAATACAAAAGGAAAATCATTAAGGGGAAGGATGTCATGAAATTACTTGAAAAGATCCTGTAACCCGGAAGTCAAAGAACTTTCTCATCCACCTGACATTTCTTTACCAATCGCGTAAAATGAATTCATACCATTTTACCGTGGGGGATACGTGCAAGAGGGATTAGGATTTCTTGTCAATTTATCGGTGAGTTTGGTACTGGCCCTTGTGCTGGGCCTTCTTGCCCAGCGGCTCCGACTTTCGCCAATCATCGGATATTTGCTGGCGGGAATTGCTCTCGGTCCCCGCACTCCAGGTTTTGTCGCCGACCCCAAAATGGCTCATGACTTTGCCGAGGTTGGGGTTATTCTCCTAATGTTCGGGGTTGGACTACATTTTAATTTCAATGACCTACTTGCCGTTAGGAGAATCGCAATACCAGGATGCGTGGGTCAGATCCTGGTGGCTTCGGCATTGGGCGCAATGGTTGCGATTTCATTCGGTATGGGTGCGGGAGCAGGCATCGTGCTCGGGATCGCCATATCCGTGGCCAGTACAGTTGTCCTGATTCGCGTCCTCGCCGACAACGATCTGCTTCAAACCAACCAGGGCCATATTGCAATCGGATGGCTTATCCTGGAGGACATTTTCACGGTCTTTGTCTTAGTGGCCCTGCCTGGTCTGACCAGTATTTGGGGGCACTCCGAGGGAGGTGGAGAAGGCCTGCTCATGACATTGGCTTGGGCGATGGCAAAATTTGCCGGATTGACCCTCCTTGTCGTCATTGTCGGGCGAAAAGCAATTCCTTGGCTTTTGAATCTTGTGGTGCGCACCCGGTCGCGAGAACTCTTTACACTCACCATCCTCAGTTTGGCATTGGCGATTGCCACAGGATCGGCAGCTTTGTTCGGTGTGTCAATGGCATTGGGCGCTTTTCTCGCGGGCATTGTCGTCGGGCAAACGGAAGTAAGCCATCAAGCGGCTGCTGATGCTCTTCCGATGAGGGACGCCTTCGCCGTTCTTTTCTTTGTATCTGTGGGGATGATCTTCGACCCGCAAGCCATTATCAAGGAGCCGCGGTTCCTTTTGGGACTTCTCGGGATCGTCATTCTTGTAAAGCCTCTGACGGCCTTTCTCATCATATGGGCCCTTCGTTACTCGGTGCGGACTGCGATCACTGTCGCCTTGGCACTGGCTCAAATTGGTGAGTTTTCCTTTCTGTTGGCGAATGAGGCGATGGGACTCGGCCTCCTTTCGGCAGAGGGACAAAGCCTTCTGGTTGCCTGCGCACTCATCTCGATTGCTGCCAACCCCTTTTTATTCCGCGCGATCACTCCCCTTGAGAAGTGGCTCCGTAGTAAAGAACGAATCTGGCGCATTCTCAGCCAGAGGTCAAGCTATGAAGGGGTGATGTTAAATAAAGAGGAACAGTTGCGGTTATCCGAATCCGACCAGAAGTCTGGAATCAAGTCGAGAGCCGTGATTGTGGGTTATGGCCCGGTGGGACAAACCGCATCGCGGATTCTTAAGGATTTTGATATTCCCCTGGTGATTATTGATCTGAATCTCGATACGGTCCGGACCCTAATAGAGTCAGGGCAGGCTGCCATATACGGTGATGCCAGCCGACGCGACATCTTGAAAGCAGCGGAGGTACAGAAAGCCGACTACCTGTTGGTCACCATTCCAGATATACTTACACGAACGGCGGTGATCGTGACGGCCAGGGAATTAAATCCTGAGCTACATGTCTTTACCCGAGCCCGGTATCTCCAGGAACGAGCCTGGTTAGAGGAAATGGGGGCCACAGACATTTGTATCGAGGAAGCGGAAACCGCAATAGGTTTGGCCATTCTGCTACTACGGGAGGTTGGCGCCGACAACAATCGGATTCAGAAAGAGATCCAAGAAATCCGTGGAGAGCTTGGGATGCGCAAGCGGGATGACCAGCGGCGCATTGGACCGTGAGGAACATCCATAAGTCATTGGCTCCGTAACCTGTATAAACCTTCATTCCCTTCAGATCTGATACGTCCCCTCCAGTTATTAAAAGTTTTTGCACGTTCCGGTTGGTTACGGGGCGTTTGCCTCTGCCCTGGAAACCCATTGTCCTTTCCTGGAAGCGCAGGCCTTTGATAATCGAAGTCGTTCAGCCTTCGACGCTCCAGCCTGGCGCCGAGGACGAACTCGATGTTGCGTACTACGGCTTCATCCTCGCGAGTGACCAAGGAGAAGGCATCGCCTGTCTTCTCGGCCCGGCCGGTGCGGCCGATCCGGTGGGTGTAGGCGTCGGTTGTGTCCGGCATATCATAATTGATGACATGGGAGATCCGTGAAACATCGATGCCCCGGGCGGCAATGTCGGTTGCAACGAGGACCCTGTAAGAGCCATTACGGAATCCGCGGATGGCCGCCTGGCGCTGGTTTTGAGATAGGTTCCCCTGAAGCGATGTAGTTGGGTAACCTGCTCTTTCAAGTCGCTTTCCCAAACGCTGGGCCCGGTGTTTGGTCCGTGTGAAAATCAGGATAGAGGCCGTTTCCGTATAGCGCAACAACTGAAGGAGGAGGTCTGTCTTGAGGTGAGAGTCGACCGGGTAAAGCGCATGCGTGACCGTAGCTGCTGGCGCAGTCGGATCGACTTGCACCGTGATAGGGGCACGGAGGACCTCCCGGGTCAATGTTCGGATGTCGTCCGGCATGGTTGCCGCAAACATCAGCGTCTGGCGCACGGTTGGCACGTGCTTGACGATCTCCCGGATGTCGGGGAGAAACCCCATGTCCAGCATCCGGTCCGCCTCGTCGAGCACGAGGATCTCCAGGTTTGAAAACCGGATCGTACCCTGACGGATGTGATCGAGCAACCGGCCCGGACAGGCGACAATGATTTCGACTCCGGATCGGAGATCGCGAACCTGCGGGGCCATAGAGACACCACCGTAGATCGGAAGGCTGCGCAGGCGCGTCTGACAGCCCAACGCTTGGAAGGTTGTCCTGATCTGGTCGCTCAATTCTCGTGTGGGCGCGATGACGAGGGCCCCGATGCGGCCCCGGGGTCTTTTGACGAGACGCTGCAGGATTGGCAGCACAAATGCAGCGGTCTTGCCTGTACCGGTCTGGGCTATACCTAACACATCTTGTCCCTTGAGGGCCGGCGGAATGGCCTGGCGCTGGATCGGAGTGGGTGTGGAATAGCCGAGCGCCTGGACGCCGGCCAGAATCTGGGGGAAAAGATCGAGCGAATCAAAATTCATATGTTCCTTTCTTTCTGCAGAGATATGCCCGATATTGCAGTGGGTGCTCCAACGTAGGGAGCAACCCTCTTGCAGAACGGGATAAGAGTCGGCGGCCTTGCGAGATCTCGCTCAGAACGCCTGGATATAAAGAATCAGGATGATTGACTGAAAGCCTGCTGTGAGTAAAAAGTTGGCAGAAGAAGAGGCAACCATCTGGGAGGAGCCTTGTGAGGTCCGATTAGAGTTTCTTGACGTTAATCGCCTTGAGACCTTTCGGTCCCTTCTCCGTGTCGAAGCTGACCGCGTCCCCTTCCAACAGGCTTTTAAAGCCTTCGGCCTGGATAGAGGAGTGATGGACGAAAACTTCCGTCCCATCGTCTCTTGCGATAAAGCCGAATCCCTTGCTATCATTGAACCATTTCACCGTTCCCTGAGCCATTTCTAAACCCTCCGTTTCAATCGTTTTAAGGCCTCATCCAAAAAAAGCCACAAAGTCAAAAGTTTTTACGAGACCATCAATGTTCACTATAACACATTCTTGACCCGACAGCAAGGAGCAAGAAGCCAGGGGGTGCACCGTATTTTAAAGATCCCTCTGTGTTCTTTTGCATATCCCCTGGTTTAGATAACCCAAGAAGTCTTAGCGTCGTCTTTAAACCCGCCTTTTAATGGGTGCCAAAACGGGCATGGGTAACCCGCTTTACAAGGCTTCGAATGGCGGTTTTTTAGAATTTTATGGGAAACGGGGGATTTCACCTAAAGTGAATTCCGCCGGGGAAACGAAACGAAAGCGCTGATACGGAAAAAGGTTCGCCCCTGCCTTTGCTGAAGCGGCTTCGCGCAGGCAGGTCGAAGCCTTTCCGAAGGGCTTGCCCATGCCCGTATGATCAGGATTTATGCAGCATCTGGGTAAAATGTGACCGATGTGAGATTGAGTAGCCGAAAGAACCTTTCCCAATTATTGAATTTATTTTTTGATGACAAATCCTTTTGGTGTATTCTTATCCGGCCCAAACGGTTAATGCCGAAACCTGATTTCAACTTCATAAAATCGTTACTTGAGATTAGGAACCCTAACGGATGATTTTCTCCGATGGGCTTCTGTAAAAGAATGACAGCCCACTTTCTATGTTCGGAGGAAATAAGATGAGTCATCTCCTCCCAATTTGGAGATATTTCCCAAAAGCCGCACAGGCTTTCATGAATGAATAAAAAATAAGTCTTATGATGATCCTCATAGCGATAAAGGTGTAAATGTCTTTTTATCAGTTTAAAATCGAACGCAACCCCCTTTTGTTCTAAATTGATTTTTAGCTCTGAGAAGAATTGTTCCAATAATCTTGCAGGAGGTGACATCCGCATTTCTCTCACACTTTCGCCTCTTTTTCCAGAAAATTTTTCCCCATAAAAAAGCCCGCAAAGAAGTCGTTTAGAGTTCTTGCGGGCATGGGCTATAAGCCTAAGAGGCTCTGTACAACTTGATTCAAACACAATTATAACACAATATGCCGGTTTATGCTTGAGATAAGAGAATCCCTCACAGGAAAAAAGTTCTCCACCCAGACGACATTTGCATGGCTTGTGTAACCCCTCAGTTATGGGTCCAAATAATATAAATGAGTCCATATACCCCTCTTTGGCAAAGGGGGATCAAAACAATAACTGAGGCATTACTGGCTTGTAAAAAAAACTATTGCCATTTTAGAGTGAAACGATGTAGAATGAGAAGAAATATGTCTGCAATCAAAAACCGAAACGATTTGCCCGTTCTGGTCCTTCACAATGTCGATTCCAAATGGCCCGCTGCCGACATTGAAGAGGCACACCGCGTAGTCGCGGAGCTTGAATCCGCGCTCCGCAGACATGGGCATCCGGTCGAAGATGTTCCCGTGTTCAACGCCAATTTAAACGAATGGCTGCAGGATTACGACCCCGATGATCATATCGTCCTCAACTGGTGCGAAGAACTCCCCGGCGCCTCCCATAGCGAAGCATTCGTGGCTCAGGCTCTGAGCGAACTAAACTTTACCTATACGGGCTCGCCACCCGACGTGCTGGCCTTCAGCTGGGACAAGGGCAAGGTGAAAGATAAGCTTGACCGAAGCGCCCTGCCCACTCCCTGCTGGCGCTTATTCGATTCCCCTCAACCCGACGGTTGGACCATCTTTCCGGCGATCGTCAAACCAGGGAAGGAACACTGCAGTCTTGGGATCACAAGAGAATCGGTTGTCTTCACCCCCGATGGACTTCGAGAACGGATTGGGAACATTGTAGAAACCTTTCGTCAACCTGCCCTGGTTGAAGATTTTATCGATGGCCGTGAATTCCATGTTTTTTTATGGGGGAATAGCGAGATCCGGATGTTGCCGCCCACGGAAATGGACTTTTTTGCATTCGGAAATATCAGCGACCGGCTATGCACCTTCGATTCCAAGTTCCGTCCCGGATCCCGGCACTATGAAGAAATCAAACTGCGAGTCCCTGCGCAGATGAAAGAAACGGAATACGAGCTATTGAAACAAACGGCTTTTTCCGTCTACCACGCTTTCGGTTGTCGGGATTACGCCCGGTTGGACATCCGGCTGCGAAACGGTATTTTCTATGTGATCGATGTCAATCCAAATCCGGACATCGGCCCGGAAACGAGCATGACCTATGCTGCGGAGATCGCCGGCTATTCTTACGGTGAAATGATCAGCTATTTAATTAACCTCGCCGCACAACGTCACCCGATTTTTGGCTCGGAAACGCAGTGATGCAACGTCCCGTTTTTTTCGAAATGCCAAAAAGAGAAACCGGCTTTAAAGCCCCCCCGCCCCCAAAGAACCGGATGGATTGAAAAGGGAAAGGTTTTACTTTCCTCCGGATTTATGTTATGAAGGCGGAAAGGAACCGCAGGCATTTTATCTTCTGTTCAGCTTATGGCTGTCTCTCTTCTTAAAAGAAAAAAGTGGATCGTCCTTCTCTTTCTCATCGGCATTATTTTCTTTCTCGTCTACCAGTTCAATTCCCAGATATGGGTCAAGGCGGTTGAATTATACGAACTCCTCCATCACCGACCCCAATTAAAAAGCCTGATCACCTCCTACGGCCCCTACTCACCCCTGGCCTATATCCTTCTCCAGATCATTCAGGTCGTCGTTGCTCCCATCCCGGGAGGAGCCATCGAATTTATCGGGGGGTATCTCTTTGGAGCGAACGCAGGATTTTTCTATTCCATGATCGGACTCATCCTGGGCTCCGTGTTTGCTTTCAGCCTGGCAAGGCTTTTTGAAAAGATCGCTGTGGAAAAGATGATCTCGGCCCAGACGATGAAAAAATTCGATTATTTGATCGGGCATGAGGGTCTCATCCTTAGCTTTCTTCTCTTTCTCATCCCGGGATTTCCGAAGGACGCCCTCTGCTACATCCTGGGACTGACGCCCATGCATCTCGGAGTCTTTCTGATCATTTCCACCATCGGGAGAATCCCCGGGACCTTGATGGCTTGTCTTCAGGGAGCAAAGGCATTCGATCATCAATACATGGCCCTGCTGATCCTGTTCGGCATATCGACCTTGATTATTCTGGTGTTTTATATCTACCACGAGGAGATCCATCAGATGCTGAAAAGATTCAAGAAAAGCAAATGATGGATCTCACTTGGTTTTGCAGAGGTGAAACGAAACAATGACCAAAGAGGCGAAGGGAGGGAAATGGACATCCGATCTTGTGCTGGACCTTTATTCGAACCTGCTGGCAGAGGTCTGGGAGATAGTATCGGCCCTGATCGGTGAAGCCATCCTGGAACTCCTTTTCAACCTATCGATCAAGAAGATGGGAGAGAAGTATCCCTTTTTAAATTCCCTGGTTGTGTCCGAGGAAGGAATTTCCCTGGTGGGAACAAGGGAGAAATATCGGAACCTCCCTCCGGTCGATCTCCACCGTGGATTTCAGAGTTTGATCAATCACCTTCTTAATCTTTTTTCAGCTCTCACGGAAGGGGTGATCGGCCGGGAGGTCTTTCCGAAGGTCTTTCCCAGGGTGAGGGAGGCAGAGCGCCTCGTCTCCCAGAAATAGGGAGTTTTTAAAAAAAGTCCGGGAATTTCTGGTGACATCGATGAGGGGCCGATTACACAGATTAGGCATGCATTGATCAATAAAGAAAAATCTATGAAATCTTTTTTAAAATCTGTGTAATCAGAGAGCGAAAAACTTTTTTTCAGAGCTTTCATAGGAGAAGCGGTGCGGCTGATCTTTAAGAATCTGAATATCCTCCGTTCGATCATCAATACGATCAATACGAGCTTCGAGATCAAGGAGATCGTCGAATCGGCCGGGAACAATCTGCCCAACCTGTTCGAATTCTCCTCCTTCGGGGTCCTCTGGAAGGCCGAATCGAGCCTTTATCTCTTCCAGGAGGAGTCCTGTCCCCCTTCCTTCACGCAGGAGGTGGCCGGGAACATGGCGAGAGTCTTCTCCGTCCTGGGAGAGGAACCGGATGATCTCAGCCGCATAACGCTCCAGGTGGAGAAAAGGAAGTTGCGACCTTCCCATATGGTGATGGATCCCAAGGCCACACTGAAATCCTACCTTGTTCTTCCTCTTGCCGTGGGGGAGGAAATCATCGGCAGTATCTCGCTCAACAGCGATCAGCCCAATGCCTTCGATGCACAGGATCTTCAGTTCTTTTCCGTCATCGGATACCAGATGGCAGCCACATTAAAGCATTTTCAGAGATTCAGCACGGTTAAGACGATGGCCATCTATGACCCCCTGACGACCCTTTATAACCGGAGATATTTTGAGGAAAGGATGATCGTTGAGGCGCAGAAGTCCTTTTACGGAGGCTCTTTCCTCTCCCTGGTGATGGTGGACATCGACCATTTTAAAAAGGTGAACGATACCTTCGGCCATACGGAAGGGGATAAGGTTCTTCAGGAAATTGCCTCTCTGTTAAAGGCCTCGGTGCGGAAGAAGGACACGGTGGCCCGCTACGGAGGAGAGGAGTTCATCCTCATTCTGCCGGAAGCCGGCCTGGAGGAAGCCGGCATGATCGCAGAGCGGATCCGCCGATTGGTGGAGAACACCCTTTTTGAATTGGGGCAGGCCCGTATCCACCTGACGGTGAGCCTGGGGATCTCCAACTTTCCGGGCCATCATGCCAGGTCAAAAGAGGATTTGGTGAAGATGGCGGATCAGGCCCTTTACGACGCAAAGAGAGGGGGCCGCAATCGTGTTTGCGTCTTTCATTCCATTCAGGGGTGAAAGAGAATGACGGATCATCGGTCCATTGCCGTAAAAGCATAGATGATGCCGCGTGAGCCTTCGGGCATTCCCCAATACAGCAATCTGGCATCTTCCGGAGATAAATAGAGACTTAATTCGGCATACGTCTTTTGCTGCAAAGCATTCCATAGCACCCCTACAGGCATCGTGATCCCGCAAGATTTCAAACTGGAAAGCAACACCAAGAGGGCCGATATCCCTCCTTCGGGTTTCGGTCTGACATAGACATGGATGCCGTCGTCGAAATCAAAACGGTACCTCACTGGCATGTCTTTCACCTCAAAGGCTGGAATATCAGAAAGCGTTCCTTCAACCTTTTTTTTAGGTTTTATCCTAACCCTTTTGGGTTTTAATAAAGCAGCTTTGTTTTGAAGAATTATAGGTTTCGGCTGGATGGGCGTTCCCGCGAATTTAAATTTTTCTACAGGGAATTCTCTTAAGAGGAGTCCTTTGGCCTTTATTTGAACCTTTTTTTTAACAAGATCAAACAGGATATAGATGTTTCGGGTCTTGGCGAGTTGGTACTCCGATTTGAGAAGTCTGTTTTCTTGCATCCGTCTTTCGATCTCAGAGGCAGAGACTGCTTCCGCGCCGAACAAAAGGGTGATGATGATGAGAAAGATAGATTTGGATACGTGCATTAGAATATCAGTATTGTTGCCCCTATGGGTACGGTTTCATAAAGCGTTTTTAGATCTTGGTCTCCCATCCTGATGCACCCATGGGTGATATTTTTACCGAGAAGCCTGGTATACAGTGTCCCATGGATAAAATATCCATTTCCAAACCCGAAGGCATAGTCTCCTAACATCCCTGTCTCCGCCCGTTCCATAACATTTTTGGGGATGGGTTTCCCCTCTTCGATGAAGGCCCAGTCCGGCTTGATCCACGTGGGTTTTTCATATTTTGATTGGATGGTAAATTCTCCCCTTGGGGTTTCAAATACCCATTCCCTTTTCCCTTCAGAGTCGGTGAGGATCGTTCCACTCCCACAAGAGATGGTTGCCCTCAGGATCATTCTTCTTCCTTTGTGAAGATAAAGCACATTGCCTGATGTGTCCACGAGGATATAATCGTTGGGTTGAAGGGCTTCAATTTTTTTCCTGAGGAGAGCGTTTTCATATTTTAGGGAATCGAGAAGCCTCTTTTCAGGCTTGACGAGTTTGGAGTCATTTTTTTTCGAGGCCTTCCATGCAATCAGATATCCCGCCCCTTCGATGGCCATCAAGAACGAAAATAAACATATGCTTATCTTAAGGAGTTTTCTTTTGTCCATGCGTTCTTTGCATCTCCTGTAGGGCAGAGGAGATGCTGTTCTGCTCATCTAATGCCCCGACGATGGTCACAGGGGTTCCTGTCCCGACGACGTTATAAATCTCCTCCATCGGGCCATTGTCCAGTGCAATGCAACCTTCGGTGAGGTTTCCCTTCCCCCCCCCATGGATCTCAATGAGGCCTCCAATACCGGCTTTTTTTAACAAGCGGCCTTTCTCTTGGGCGTCCTGGAACTCTCTCCTGTCATGTTCATTCGGGTAGTTTATGAGCAAAGCCTTGTAAAAACGACTCCTCGGATTTTTCCCGATGATTCTATATTTCCCCTCCGGGGTTGCGTGGTCTTTTGCGTAGCGCTTTTTGAGCCAACCTTTTTTCCCCAAACCGATCGGGTAGGCGTTGACCGCCTTTCCTTTTTTAAAAAGGATCAATTTTTTTTCGGATTTGATGATGAGGATCGAATAGATATCCCTTTCCTTCGACTTCTCAATGGTTTCCTGCGCCCACTCCTTCCATTTCGATATCAGATGGGAGTTCTGGTAACGGCCGAGGACGAACAACATTGCCTCTTCGGTCTCCATGATAGCCATCTCCACCTCAGCCAGTTTTTGTTCCGAAGCAAGAAGTCGATTTTCCTTAAGTAAGATCACCGCTTCATTCAGGGCAACGCCGGCCTTTGTGAGACTGCTTCTGGATGGGCCTCCCTCATGGAGCATAAGAGTTAATTGAGTAAAAATCCTAAGTCTTTCCTTAAGGCTTTCCATTTGGTCGAATATAGATTTGGCTTTTTCCTCTTTTTCAACCCGGAGCTTTTTGGATAGTTCTTCCCCTTGATTAAGGAGTTGAAGAAATTCAGCTTGGACAGCTTTATAATCTCTGAACCACCGGAATTGAGCATTGGTCTTGAGGAGGTTCTTTTGGGCGAGGGTCAGATGCTCTTTATAATCCGCATATTGGTCTGGCAAATACAATGGGGCTTCAGCCCTCCAGAGGTCAGCCTCCTGAACTTGAACGAGGCTGACCTCTGGAGGAACCGGTTTTTCATTGAAACATCCCAACGAGGATAAGAGCAAGAGGAGGAATGCCGACGTCACCATTGGTTTCAAGATGGATGAGCCTCCCGTTACCCCGTTAGAAAGTCCGGCTTTACTTTTTCCCAGGTTTTCCTGCCTTTGCCTTTTTAAGAGCTTCATTCACCTGGTTCGTGACGCCTGAGGCTTTTTCTTTCAAGGCATTGGCCTTTGTAACCGCTTCGCCGTATTCCTCTTTTTCAATTAAAGCTTGAACCTCAGCGAGGGAATCCTCGAGTCCCTTCACATCTCCTTTCAGGGCCTGGATGTCCGCTGCCGTTCCTTTACCCGCAGGGGCCTTCGCTAAAAGGGACTTTGCCTCATTGAAAGCTTCCTTGGCCGATCCCTGAGCCCCGAGGGCATTCTGTTTTGCCTGTTCTTTTTTGGCCGGGAGAGCGGCCTTCATCTCCTCCGTGCTCTTTTTCACCTCGGCCAGCATTTGCTTGGCTTTATCATAACTCTTAAACGTCTTATTGTCTTGTATCTTAATTTCCTCCATGGCCAGTGCTAATGCATCCTTCAATTTCTTTTCATCCTCTGGAGCATACTTGCCCAGGCCCTCTGAGGCAACCGCATTCAAAGCTCCCTGTGTGCTTTCGATCTCCTGCGTAGGTTTTTTCCCGCAGGCAACCAAAAAGGTTAAGATGGCAAAGCCTAAAACCAATAACCGCATTGTTCTCATCGTTGTTCCTCCTTATGAAATGGATATATCCTTGTTTTACCTAATGGGGAAACTCCCGTTTACAATGAAAGGGCACACTTGCAAGTGTGCCCTTTCATTGTAAGATCAACGGACTTGTTACTTCTTCGGTTCTTCCTTCTTCGGTGCTTCCCTGGCTGCTACCTTCGGGGCCGAGACTTTCATGGCCACGGCTGTCATTTTTTCTCCATCCTTCTTGTAATAGACGGAGACGTTCATCCCCTTTTTCAATTCGGCAAGAGGCATTTCTTTGCCCCCTTTGGAGATCTTTACTTTGTCATCGATCGCAAAGGATTTCTCGCCTTCCTTGGTCTTGATGACCACGGCCTTTGCCATTTCATCCACTTTTTCGACCACGCCGGTTAATTTTTCAATTTTCGCTTTTTCTTCCTTGATCGGTGCGGCTGGAGCAGGAGCCGGAGCAGCGGCTGGCGCTGGGGTCGGAGCCGGCTTTTGCTGTGCCATGGCTCCGGAAACAAAAGCGACCAGGGTGAGAAGGACAACTAAAAAGACCATCTTTTTCATTCGACTTCACCTCCTTTCTGTTTAGAATTCACTCCCTGGTATATGAGCAATATTAGTGCCAGAAAAATACGGGGGGATTTAAACCGTAACCCATTGAAATGAAATAGGTCTTTTTAAAGAGGGAGATGGATAAAGAAAGAGTGTTGTAAAATTCCACATATCGGGCAGGGGAGATGTGTCGAATTTTACAACAGAAGGGGTTAGTCTTACTCCTTTTCGAGAATTCGGTAAAGGGTTGTTCGGTCAATACCCAGAATTTCGGAAGCCTTCTTTTTATTTCCACCTGTTTCTCGAAGAACTTTCAGGACATATCTCCTCTCCACCTCTTTCAACGGTAGTAATTCTTCAGGAAATGAGAATTCAGTCTCCTTGATCTCTTCGGGTATCTTCCCTGGCAAATCTTCTGGAAGGATAACGGGATGGTTGGAAAGAATGACAGCCCGTTCGATCTTATGTTCCAACTCCCGGATATTTCCCGGCCAAGAATATCGGGTAAGGATTTCGAGAGCCGCCGGAGAGAAATGAGAGATGTGCTTGTGATTCTCCGTTGAAAATTGCTGGAGGAAGTGGTTTGCCAAAAGGGGGATATCTTCTTTTCTTTCCCTCAAGGGAGGAAGGGTGATAGAAACCACGTTGAACCGGTCAAAGAGATCCTCTCTGAATTTCCCATTTTTGATGAGGGGCTCTAAGGGCTGGTTGGTCGCAACGACTACTCGGACATCGACCTTCACGCTCTCCACCCCTCCCACTCTTTTTATTTCATGTTCTTGAAGAAACCTTAACAACTTGGATTGAACAGAGAGGGGAAGATTGCTGATCTCATCAAGAAAAAGAGTCCCCCCGTCCGCTTCTTCGAATAGTCCTCTTTTCGCAGCATAGGCTCCTGTGAACGCGCCACGAACATGGCCGAATAACTCGCTTTCCATCAGCGTTTCCACTAAAGACGCGCAATCCACAGGGATGAAAGGCCGGTTATTCCGATTGCTGTTGTAGTGGATGGAACGGGCGATGAGTTCTTTTCCCGTTCCTCTTTCTCCAAAGAGAAGGATGGTTGATTTCGAATCGGCCACCCTGGCGATGGTCTTGTATACTTGAAGCATCTGTGGTGTTCGACCGACCACATTCTTGATTTGATATTTTTCCAAGAGCTCCCGGCGATAGGATTTGTTCTCCTCGAGGATCTTTCTTTGTTCGAGAGATCTTTTAATGGTGAATTTGATCTCTTCGAGCTTAAAGGGTTTACTGATATAGTCAAAGGCCCCTTCCCGAATCGCCTCAATCGCTGTATCCATGGATCCAAAGGCGGTGATCATGATGACGGAGGTCTCCGGCGAGGTCTTTTTAAAGGATTTCAGAACCTCCATTCCATCTTTGTTTCCCATGCGAACATCGGTGATCACAATATCGAAGAGATGATCCATCCCAAGGGCAATGGCTTCTTCCCCGCTTGAGGCTGTCGAGACCCGGTACCCCTCTTTCAGGAGGACTTCCTTCAACAGATCGAGGGTCACCCGGTCATCGTCTACGATCAAAAGATGGACGGAGGTTCTATCCATTGCCTTCTTCCCCTTTGCCCACGGGAATACGGACGAAAAAGGCGCTTCCTTTTCCGACCTTGCTTTCAACTTCCAACCTTCCCGAATGATCCTTGACGATTTTTTCACAGATCGCAAGACCTAAACCCATCCCTTCGCCTATTTTTTTCGTCGTGAAAAAGGGATCGAATATCCTCCTTTTTGATTCCTCTGAGATCCCTACCCCTGTATCGGCGATCGAGATTTCAACCCCTTCCTCATTTCCGGAGGGCAAGGGTGAGGAGATGGGTTGCGTCTCCATGGTCAGTTTCCCCCCGTTTGGCATCGCATCGATGGCGTTCGTGATGAGGTTGAGGAATAGGGTTTGGAGATGCATGGAGTCCCCTAAGATCAGCGGGAGATCGGGGGAGAGAGATAAAGAAAGGGCGATCTTCCGGGCGTGGAGCCAGGGTTCACTCAGAGAGATCAATTCTTTCAGGACGTCGTTGGCATTCAAGGGCTGCCACTGGGGCTTGGGTTGACTGGTATAGGAGAGCAATTTTCGGAACGCATCGGCTAATCGGTCCAGTTGAGATTCGATGATTTTGAGTCGATGTTGATCGGCCGGGCGAAGGTTTCCTTCTTGCAACATGAGTTGGATATAGCCGGAGACGGAATTCAAAGGTGTCCCGATCTGGTGTGCGATCGCAGCGGTGACCTGCCCCAGGGCGGCCAGTTTTTCAGATTGACTGAGCTGTCTTTGAGATTCCGAGAGGGCTTCGTGCAGCTGTTTGAGCTCCGACGTGGCGGATTCGATTTTTTTAGTTAATTCCTCATTGAATTGATTCACCCGGGAAAGGAGTTGAATATTCTGCTCATGGGCCTCTCGTATCGTCTTGATCATCCGGTTAAAATGTCTCCCCAGTTCTCCCAGTTCATCCTGGGTTTGAATACGGGTTTCCGCCTCCAGATCCCCCTTCTCGGCCTTATTCATCGCCTCGACCAATTTCTGAATCGGGTTTCCAACCCATTTTTTGAAAAAGAGTGTCAGCATGACAAGAATGATGAGGATGCTGGAGAGGGTGAGGATATAGGTCCAGTTCTTCTTCTTGCTCAAATAACTGTGGGCCTCGTCCAAGGAGCTGACGATCCGGATCCCCCCGATCACTTTTTTTCCGGAGTGGAGCGGAACCATCACCTCCAATTGCTTTCCCCCCTCAACCTCCTTGAGGTCAGAGAGGTACCTATCCCCTTTCAAATCTTTGACCTGCTCATTCGTTAAAGTCAATGTCGTTGGGTTGGCATGCTTGGAATGGGAAGTCAAGAGCTCCCACCCCTTGGGAGAGAAGAGGAATACATCGATTTCCATCAAACTTGGCCGACTCAATAACCATTCCTCAATCTCATCACGGATTTGGGGAAGGTTTTCAATCATTCTTTGATCAGGGATCCCGATATCGATCTGCATGGCGATATAAAAGTTTCGGTCCAGGTAAAGGTCAATTTGGGCCTTTTTCGAAAGTTGAAAGTCGAGGATACTGGACAAGAGGAGAATTCCCGTGACGATGAGAAGGAGGGCAGAAGTAATCTTTGCCTTTAATCCGAAAGACCTTCGGGAGGCCCATCTTCTGAAAGAAAGAATGGAATGATCGAGAAATGAAAAATTCATTTTTATCGTTTAGCGAGCGGGGCTCAAAAAGTTCTCTTTTTCCGCTCAATCATCTTCACCAGCAAAATGCCGATTTCAAAAAGCAGATAGAGGGGGCCTCCCATCAGTCCCATATTGAAAATATCCGGAGTGGGAGTGAGCACGGCGGACAGGATGGCAATGATCAGAACCGCATACCTGCGGTTTCGGGTTAAAAAGGAGCTGTGCACGAGTTGAATGTAGCTCAGCAGTGCGAGGATGAGGGGGAGTTCGAAAATGAGGCCGAAGGCGAAGATGAACCCTACACAGAAGGAGATATACTTTGCGACGGAGATCATGGGTTTGATGTGGGCCGCTTGGTAACTCATCAGGAAACGGACCCCGAAAGGAAGGGTGACAAAGTAACAGAAAAAGGCTCCAAAATAGAAGAGAAAGACAGCTGCCGAGAGAATGAAGATGGAGGACTCCAGCCCTCTCCTCCGGAAAAGGGGAGCAAAGGCCTTCCAGAGGTGGTAGAAGACAACCGGCATCGACAAAAAGAGGCTGCTGAAGATCGTTAACTTGAGGAGGGAAAGAAAGGCCTCCGGGATGGCATAGGCGACCAGCTCTTCCTGGAGGGCGGTATGGAGATGCCGGAGCAGCTCCTTTGAAAAAGGGAAAAGGATGATTCCGATCAGAACGACCGCTCCGATGATATGGAAAAAGCTTTTTCGCAGGCTGCCCAGCGACTGAACGATTTCTTTCCGGTCGATTGCCATCCCGATCCCTTCTCTACCCTCCGTGCCGGATGTAATGTAACATAAAAGAAGCTCTTCCGAAACATCGACCTGATCCGGTTCCCAGCAAAAAAATCGGATCAAGGGTCAAATCGATGTTGACAAAGGTTTGAAACAGGGATATACAAAATCTGTATAGCGCCCATTGTTAGTATGAGCTTAACAGTAGGAGTGACCTACAATCTAAAGAAGGATGTCCCTCGCGGGGAAAACGAACCGATCGATGCCCTAGAGGAATTTGATTCGGAAGAGACGATCGACGCGATCGGCCGCGTCCTTCAGAGCGACGGGCACGACGTGGTGAGGCTGGGAGGAGACGCCGGTTTGATCGACCGGCTGAGAATCTCTCCCGTCGATATCGTCTTCAACATCGCAGAGGGAATGGAGGGACGGAACAGAGAAGCCCACATACCCGCCCTCCTGGAGTTTTTAAAGATTCCCTACACCGGGTCCGACCCCCTGACCCTCTCTCTCACCCTGGATAAGTCAATGGCCAAGAAAGTGGTCATCAGCGAAGGGATTCCCACTCCCAGGTTTAAGAAAGTGGAGAAGATGGAGGACCTCCGGGGAGTCGACCACCGTTATCCCCTTTTCGTCAAGCTTTGTTATGAAGGATCAAGCAAAGGGATCCGTCTCAACTCAAAGATTTCGGACTCAGGCGCTTTAAGGGAGAGGGTAGGGTGGCTTCTGGAGACCTACGGTCCTCCCGTCCTGGTTGAGGAGTTTGTAGACGGCCCGGAGTTCACCGTGGGAATCCTGGGCAATGCGGATCCCGTGGTCCTCGGTGTAATGCAGATCGAGATCAAGGGGAGCCCTCCAGGCGAGGCGATCTATTCCCTCGAAGTGAAGCGGGAATGGGAGGAGAAAGTTCGTTATCACTGCCCTCCGCCGATCTCCGCCGATCTGCTCAAGAAAATAGAAGAAGTGGCCCTCAGGGCCTATCGCGCTTTGGATTGCAGGGATGTCTCCAGGGTGGATATCCGGGTGGGAGAAGACGGTACCCCTTACTTTTTGGAGGTGAACCCTCTTCCCGGCCTGTCTCCTGTCTATGGGGACCTTCCCATCATGGCCGGACGAATGGGATGGGAATACAGCCGGTTAATCCGAACAATCTTCCATCACGCCCTGAAGCGGTACGGCATGGCCGGTTCGGATCGAAACCGGGCGGGGTAATGGATGAAGATTCACAGGGCGGACCCAGATCTCTTCGAGATGATCCTGAGCCATCTGAAGGAGGCGGTGATTTTTGCCGATGACCGGGGCCGGATCAAGATATTCAACCCGGTCGCCGCGAAGTTTTTCGAAGTCAAGGAAAGGCAAGCCCTTGGAAAGAGGCTCGAGCGGATCATTCCCTATAAAACGATCAGGAAACAATTTGATTCCGTATACGAAAAGAAAGAAGGCCATTACGATATCGAGCTGGCGATCCATGTCCCTACCGCCGATGAAAGAGAGGCCAGGTTGCTCCGGTGTAGTTTCTATCCCATCGTCGACAGAAAAGGAATTTTCCTCGGGTGCCTGGCTACTTTTGCCGATATCACGGAAAAAGGATTGCTTTCACGTGAGATCAGCCAGAGCAAAGACCTCTCCACGATCGGCATGCTGGCCCGGTGGATGGCCCATGAAATTCGAAACCCCCTCAGTTCCCTCAATATCAACATCGAATTGTTGAGGGATGAATTGAGGGAGGAGATCCACCTGGCCCAGAAGGAGGAGATCCAGTCCCTTCTCAATTTTATCAGTTACGAAACCCTTCGCCTGGAAAATAATCTCAAGGAGTTCCTGGATTTCAACCGCCTCCCTCCTTTGAAGTTCGAGTGGGCCCAGTTAAACGATGTGCTGGATTCGATCGTCCGGCTGTTAAGGCCGGATGCCCAGATGAAGAGTGCCAAGATGGAAGTCCACTTTCAGAAGAAACTGCCCACGGTGAAGATCGATTTGAGCCAGATCAACCTGGCCATCTCCAATCTCCTCATCAACAGCATTCAGGCGGTTTCGGAAAGAGGGGAGATTCATGTCATCACCCGGGGATCGAAGAAGAACGTTTTCGTGATCGTCCGGGATAACGGCATGGGGATCTCCCGGGAGCATCTCCCCAGGATTTTCGATTTTATGTTCAGCACCAAGCCAACGGGCTCCGGTTTGGGTCTTTCGATCACCAAGAAGATCATCTCGGACCATCATGGCGAAATCACCGTGAGAAGCGAGGTGAATCGAGGGGCCACCTTCCGGATACGCCTTCCGCTTAATCCGAAGGTAAACTGATGAAGCACCAAATTCCAAACATCAATAACCAAATAATAACCAATGTCCGAATCACCTAAATTTTTTTAAAGAGTTTATTTCATTTGGAAATTTGGTCATTGGAGCTTATTTGGTGTTTGGAATTTGATTATTGGGATTTAATCGCATGGATAAAAAAGTGATCCTCATCGTGGAGGATGATCTCCGTGTGGGGGAGAGCCTCAGCCTCCTTTTGAAAAAAAAGGGTTATTCCGTTCTTCTGGCTTCCAATGGAAAGGAAGGCCTTCAATTGTTTCGGCACGAGACCCCCGACCTGGTGATCACGGACGTGGTCATGCCGAAGATGGGCGGCCTCGAGCTGCTCGAGGCGGTGAAAGGTCTGAGGCCTGAGACGGAGGTGATCGTCATTTCCGCCCAGGGGACGATTGAGAAGGCGGTCCAGGCCATGAAAGCGGGAGCTTTCGATTTTATCGAAAAGCCGATCAATCCCAGGGTCATTTCCCTGCTGGTGGAGAGGGCCTTGGAGAAACAGGCCCTGATTCTCCAGAACCAGGACCTGCGTTCTCAACTCGAAGATAAATTCCATTTCAGGAATATCATCGGAAAGAGTGAGAAGATGGTGAAGATCTTCGAACTCATCCGGCACATTGCTCCCTATGACAGTTCGGTCCTGATCATTGGCGAAAGCGGCACCGGCAAGGAGTTGATCGCCAATGCCATCCATTACAACAGCCCGCGCGCCACCCTGCCCTTCATCAAGGTCAACTGTGCTTCCTTAAGCGAGGGGATCATCGAGAGTGAACTCTTCGGCCATGAAAAAGGGGCGTTCACGGGGGCCATTGCCTCCCGAAAGGGACGATTTGAAATGGCCCACCAGGGGACCCTCTTTTTGGATGAAGTGGAGGATATTCCCCTCTCCACCCAGATCAAGCTTTTGCGGGTCCTTCAAGAGGGAGAATTTGAAAGGGTGGGAGGGAATAAGACCGTCAAGGTCAATCTCCGGATTATCGCAGCGGGCAACCGCGACCTGCAGGAGGCGGTTAGGAATTCCACCTTCCGGGAGGATCTCTACTATCGCCTCAATGTGGTCAATATCAAGATTCCGCCCCTGAGGGAGCGAAGGGAGGACATTCCGTTCTTGATCCAGTTTTTCATGGAGAAGTTCAATAAAAAGTATGGGATGAAGGTCAAAGGGGTCTCCCAGAAGGCGATGAATCTTCTCATTCACTATGCCTGGGGAGGAAACGTAAGAGAATTGGAAAATACGATCGAGTCCGCGATGGTCATCAACAACCCGCAGGCACTGGACCTTCCGCACCTTCCCCACGAGATCCGGGATTTCAGGGCGGAACAGGAGGCCGTCCCCTTTAAGGTCGGGACATCCTTTCAGGATATGGAACGAGAAATGTTGGTGCAAACGCTAAAGGCAACAAGGGGAAACAAGAAGAAGGCGGCCGAATTGCTTGGAATCAATGTCCGTACAATCCACCGCAAGATCGAAGAGATGGGATTAAAAGTGTGACGAAAAGTCGTATTTTACCGGGAAGGCTGAGAAAAGAATGACATTTTGCCATGCTTCCTGTTTGGAGCATGGCATTTTTTCATCGATCCGATAAAGGGCCTGCGGGTCGTATACGGGAAAAAGGGAGGTGAAAGTTTATAACTGATTGAAATAATTAATATTTATTAAAACCTGGTTTTATAATAGAAGGAGAAAAGTTGGCACGAAAATTGTTATATCATATTAAATTATGAAAGAAAGAGAGAAGTGGGCATTTATTCTCGATAAGGATGAGTTTGTTCGGCTCAGCCTCAATAAAATTTTAAAGAAGTACGGGTTTGAGGTTGAGGAGATCGGAGACCTCTCCGAACTGGAGAAGAGAAAGAAGGAGATCAAAAGCGGAATGATTTTGGCCGACCTCGAGATTGAAAACCTTGAGGGGTGGCTTCCTCTCCTGAGAAGATGGAACGAGCGCTTCATTTTTATGAGCCCCCATATCACCGATGACCTCACTCATCGCCTCAAGCAGTCAGGCATTCTGCGCATCCTGAAAAAACCTGTTGAACCCAGATCGTTGAGAAAGATGATCCGGCAGATGTCTTTCCCCGATGAAGTGAAATTTTCTTCGTCGGTTAAAAAGAGGGGAAGATTCCCGATTCAATCAGAAAGGAGGTGAAGAAAGATGAAAAAATGGGTGTATCTCTTTTTGGCGCTGGTTCTGGTTGTCAATGTCGCCGCCATGGGAATTGGATGCAAGGCCAAGGCTCCGGAAAAACCAGCCGTCAAAGAGGAACCAAAGCCTGCGGAGGCTCCGCCTGCCGAAAAACCGGCCGAGGCTCCTGCGGCCGAAAAACCGGCTGAAGCTCCGAAGAAGTAAGACGGAGATGTCAGTCAGGTGAGATCAGAGGAATCAGTCGTTCGGATGTTGGCGCCCACTCGTCCAAGAGTGGACGCCAACAGATGACTCTAAGAGAAGGGGTGAATAAGATCATTCGCCAATTACGAAAAAAGAAAAAAAGGTGCATGCCTGCTTTCGAGGACAGAGGGCGATTCCTGTGCGTTAAAGAAGGAGGTGCCGATGGGATATCTCCTTTTTTATTGATGAGGAACCTAAATCACGCCGGCAGGGATGCGGGAAGGAGTGAAGATGGAGCCTGCTTCAGACTCTAATTTATCTGTCCCGCTGAGAAAAATGGAGAGGTCTTTACAGCTTGGATTATTTCGGATTGCAGGAGAAGAGAAAGAAGTTGTAGAAGCCAAAGAAACGATTCCTCTCTTCTGGAAGGATGCAACGGAGAGGGAATGGAATGACTGGAGATGGCAGCTCCGGCACCGGATCACCACACTGGACCAGCTCCAAGAGTTGATCCAGTTGATTCCGGAGGAGATCGAGGGGATCAAACATTCCCGGGGGAGATTGGCCCTGGCCGTCACCCCTTACTTTGTCAACCTGATGGATCCGGTCAATCCAAACTGCCCCATTCGGCGGCAGGCCATTCCCCGGATTGAGGAGCGGCATCTCTCAAAGAGCGATATGGTGGATCCCTGCGGGGAGGATAAGGATTCTCCGGTGCCGGGACTTGTTCACCGGTACCCGGATCGGGTCCTACTGTTGATCACCGATCAATGCGCGGTCTATTGCCGATACTGCACCCGGAGGCGGCTGGTGGGAAGCGTGGAACGGTCGATCACGGAAGGGAATTTCGAAGAAGTCCTTAAGTACTTGAAGAAGAACCGGAAGGTCCGGGATGTCCTTCTCTCCGGAGGAGACCCGCTCCTCCTTGAAAATGAGAGGCTGGAGGAGATTTTAAGCCGATTGAGGGCGATTCCTCATATCGAACTCCTTCGAATCGGGACGAGAGCCCCGGTCTCTCTTCCCCAGAGAATCACCGCGGGATTGGTGAGGATGCTCAAAAAATACCATCCCCTGATGATGTCCATCCACTTCACCCACCCCAAGGAGATTACCGACGCGGTGAAGAGGGCCTGCAATGATCTTGCAGACGGAGGGATCCCTCTGGGAAGTCAGACCGTCCTGCTTAAGGGGATCAACGATAAAGCCAATATCATGAAGAAACTGGTCCATGAGCTCCTCAAGATCCGGGTCCGTCCCTATTATATTTATCAATGCGACTTGGCGACGGGAACAGAACATTTCAGGACGTCCGTGGCCGCCGGCATTCAGATCATCGAGAAGCTGAGAGGCTATACCACGGGTTATGCCGTTCCCACCTTTGTGGTGGATGCTCCGGGGGGAGGAGGGAAGATCCCCGTGGACCCCAACTACCTCGTTTCGAGGGGGAAGGGAAAGATGGTCCTGAGAAATTATGAAGGAAAGGTCTACGAATATCCGGAACCGAATATCATTGAATTTAAGAAGGCAAGGTCCAGTGGCGAAGAGAAGGGAGTGACGAGAAAAGCTGGGGCCCAGCCGTAGATCCCATTCGGTTCAGGGTTCAGGAAAGGAAAGGAGATGGAAGGATCGAGGCTAAAAGTGGCAGTCCTCTACAATCTTCTTGAACGGCTTGAGAAGGGGGAGGCGAAGGATATCCTGGCGGAAGAGGGAATTCTTGAGGAGATCGGTGCGGTTCAAGAGGGAATCCGTTGCCTTGGGCATGAGGTCTTTGTGATGGCCATCCGCAACGAGATCGAGACTGTTATTCAATGGTTAAAGAGGATTCAGCCCGATATCGTCTTCAACCTATGTGAAAGTGTTTATGGCGACGCCTGTATGGAGATGAACGTCCCCGCCCTGCTCGACCTTTTCCGAATTCCATACACGGGGTCCTCTCCGCTGACCCTCGGGTTATGCCAGGACAAAGGAAAGGTGAAGGATATCCTCTCCTCTCAGGGTATCCTCACCCCCCGATATAAGGTCTTCGATCGCGAAGCTGGCTCCCTGAGGGGAAACATCTTCCCGATCATCGTCAAACCCCTTCACGAAGACGGCAGCCTCGGCATCTCAAAGGAGAGCGTGGTCTATGATGATGAGGCCTTGAACAGGCAGATCCGGTATGTGATCGAGAAGTATCGCCAGCCTGCCCTGGTGGAGGAGTATATCGAGGGCAGGGAGTTGAATGTGGGGTTGCTGGAGACGAATGGAAAGCTGAAAGTCCTGCCCGTCTCTGAAATCGACTATTCGGAATTTCCAGGGGGAGTTCCCCGGATCTGCGGCTATGAAGCGAAATGGGTGCCGGAAAGCATCGAATATCAGAAGTCCAAACCAATCTGCCCCGCCCCGTTGGAATGGGTGATGCAGCGGCGGGTGGAACACGCGGGCGTTAAAGCCTTTAAACTTTTCGGCTGCCGGGACTATGCCCGCGTGGACATGCGCATCGACCGGGATGGAAAGATTTACGTCCTGGAGGTGAACCCCAACCCGGATATTTCTCCAGACTCCGGCATGGCCCGGGCCATCCGGGTTCAGGGGATGACCTATGCCGAATTTGTCGGAACGGTGCTTGAAAAGGCGCTCCAAAGGAAAGATGGGGAGAGAATCAATGCAAAATGATCAATTAGCAATGATCATTGACCATTGACCATTGATCTTTTTCTCCTGATCCCCCCATCTCCCTATTCGTGCTTAGTATCATCACTCCATCCCCCCGTCCATTAATAAACGAATGAATATCCTTCCCAGGATCATCCTTAAAAAAGGAAAGGAAAAACCCATCCTGAGGGGTCATCCCTGGGTCTTTTCAGGAGCGGTTGCAGGAGCCGAAGGCGATCTTGTCCCGGGAGAGATCGGTGAGGTCTATTCCGGGGGTGGAGACTTTTTAGGGATGGGTCAGTTCAATCCCCGTTCCCAGATCATTCTCCGCATGCTGACCCGGAGAAAAGAGGTTCTGGATGCGTCCTTTTTCAGAGAGCGGCTGTTACAGGCCGACGCCCTGAGAAAGAGGGAACTACGGGGAAAGACGGATGGTTATCGTGTGATTAATGGAGAAGGAGACTTTCTCCCGGGATTGATCGTGGACCGTTACGGAAAGACCCTGGTGCTCCAGTGTCTGACGGCCGGGATGGAGCGGTTAAAAGGCCTTTTCGTCGATCTTCTGGTTGAGCGTTTCACTCCGAAAAGCATCTTTGAACGGAGCGATGTCCCTACCCGGAGGGAGGAGGGGTTGCCTGAGCTCAGGGGGCTTCTCTACGGAGAAGAACTTCCCGATCGGGTTGAGATTGAGGAATACGGATGCCGGTTCAAAGTCGACGTGAAGGAAGGACAGAAGACGGGGTTCTACTTAGACCAGAGGGAGAACCGGTTTTCTCTGCGAGAGATCTCCCAGGGAAGAAAAATCCTGGACTGCTTCTGCTACTCCGGAGGATTCTCCGTCCACGCAGGGATGGGAGGAGCCGGGGAGATCACCCTGATCGACTCCTCGGGAGAGGCCCTTGAAAGAGTCAAGGACCATTTTGCTCTCAATCATTTGGAAGGGATCCGCCCCCACCTGATCAAGGGGGATGGATTTGAGGTGATGAGAAACCTTGAGCCCGGTTATGATATCGTTGTTCTCGACCCTCCCCCTTTTGCAAAAAAGAAGTCCCATCTCCCGGGCGCATCCAGGGGATACAAGGATCTCAATCTCCAGGCATTGCGTCTCTTAAAAAAGGAAGGTCTTCTCTTTACCTTCTCCTGCTCCCACCACATGAACTGGGATCTCTTCCAGAAGATCGTCTTCGCCGCGGCCGTGGATGCGGGAAGAAGGGTTCAACTTCTGGGAAGGAAAAGCCACCCGGTCGATCATCCCGTCAACCTGTCCCACCCCGAGGGAGAATACCTGAGAGGCCTGGTCTTAAGGGTATTATAACTTTGAATTCAGAATCATCCTGCACTTTGGCCGATAAGGTGAAGAACCGACGGATAATCTCCTCCTGTAAGGGTACGCCCTGATCGGTAATGCCCGAAAAAATGAGGTAGCCTTTGTCAGAATCCTCTCGGCCAGCGGATGGTTGAGCCGATAGAGATGGGCTTCTCCTGAACGTCGGGGAAGTTCATAGAGCCCGAGCGGGATGTTTCCATGAAAGGGCAAAGACTTCAGCCTGAAAGAGGAATCACTTGTGAACTCTGCATGGCCATTCAATTCGTGGCGAGTAATCTGCATGAGCATCCGCTCAAACTGGTTAAAGAGGGGACATCGTTTGGTTAACTCGTGAGCGAAGTATTTGGCGTGGTAGTCGGTCAGTTGCATTTAAATCATCCACATCAGTGGTTCGATGATAATCTTTTGGGCCATCTTAAGAGAAACCTATTAGCGTACAACACCTCGAAGTGGTGAATTCTTTATACCAAAAATTTAATTTTATGGCAATTTTTTAAGGAAAGTTGAGATCTACACAAAAAGGTGGGGTAACTTCTTGACCCTCAAAGGAGATTCAGTTAACATTAAACCTTAACTCAAAAGTCTTTTTTCCATTCAATCGATAAGAAGACAACACCCTTCGACAATAAGTCTATGGAACGATGAGACGGCTATGGCGATCGATTTTTTAGGAGACTGGAAACGAACGGACTACTGCGGAAATCTCCGGAAGGAAGACAGGGGCCGTGAAGTGACCCTCCTGGGATGGATTCAGAGGAGAAGGGACCTGGGGGGACTCATCTTCATTGAGGTGAGAGACCGCTACGGCCTGGTGCAGACGGTTTTTAACCCCGAGGCCAATCGTGAGGCGTATGAGAAGGCGCAGACCCTGCGGAACGAGTATGTCGTCGGAGTCAGGGGAGAGGTGGTTTTGAGGCCAGAGGGGACGGCGAATCTCAAGCTGGCCACCGGAGAGATTGAGGTGGCCGTTCAGGAGCTTAAAATTTTGAATGTATCCAGAACCCCGCCGTTCCTCATCGAAGACGAAGAAAAAGTGGAGGAGAATATCCGGCTCAAATACCGGTACCTCGATTTGAGAAAACCGGGTTTGCAAAGAAACCTGATCCTCCGGCACAGGCTGGCCAGGGAGGTGAGAGAGTATTTCGACCGGAAGGGTTTCCTGGAGGTCGAAACGCCGATGCTGACCAAGTCCACTCCCGAGGGTGCAAGGGATTTCCTCGTCCCCAGCCGCCTCAGCCCGGGTCATTTTTACGCCCTGCCGCAATCTCCACAACTCTTCAAACAGATCCTGATGGTTGCCGGTTATGACCGGTATTTTCAGATCGTGAAATGTTTCAGGGATGAAGACCTCCGCTCGGACCGCCAGCCGGAGTTTACCCAGATCGACGTGGAGATGTCCTTTGTGACCGTTGAGGAAATCCGGAGAACGATGGAAGGGTTGATGGTCCACCTTTTTAAAGAGGTCCTGGGACTGGAACTGGAGACCCCTTTCCCGGTATTGAGCTACGATGAGGCGATGGACCGGTATGGTCTTGACAAGCCCGATATTCGGTTTGACTTGGAGTTGAAGGATCTCTCAAAGGTTTTAGAAGGCTCAACCTTCAAAGTATTTCAGGATGCGCTGAACAGTGGAGGAATCATCAAGGCGATCAATGTGAAGGGAGGGGCGGGTTTTTCGCGAAAGGAGATCGATGATCTTACCCATTTTGTCTATGACTTTGGAGCGAAAGGGTTGATCTCCGCCAAAGTGGGACGGGAGGACTGGCAATCGCCCGTGCAGAAATCCATCGCCGATGAAGAGAGAAGATCGGTGGAAAAAAGGATGGAGGCATCGGAGGGTGATCTCCTTCTCTTCATTGCCGGTCCTTCAAAAGTCGTGAATCAGTCGTTGGCAAACCTCCGCCTCCATCTCGGCAGGAAGTTAGGGCTCATTCCTGAAGAGGAATACCGGTTCGTGTGGATTCTTGATTTCCCCCTCCTGGAATACGATGAAAACGAGAAGAGACATGTGGCGGTCCATCATCCTTTCACCGCTCCGAAGGATGAGGACATTCCCAAATTGAAGGAACATCCCGAAGAAGTGAGGGCCAAGGCATACGACCTCGTTTTAAACGGGTCGGAAATCGGAGGAGGGAGCATCCGGAACCACCTGAAGGAGGTCCAATCCCTTCTTTTCGAGAAGCTCGGGATGGAGGAGGAAGAGGCCAGGGAGAGGTTCGGTTTTCTCTTGGAGGCGCTCGAATTCGGGACTCCTCCTCACGGAGGGATCGCTTTCGGTTTCGATCGGCTTGTCATGATCCTCAGTCATTCGGAGTCGATCCGGGATGTGATCGCCTTTCCCAAAACCCAGAAGGGAACATGCCTGATGACCGACGCCCCTTCAAAGGTGAATGGAAAGCAGTTAGATGAGCTGTGGATTAAATTGAAAATTTGATAAGGGAGAATGGAAGTAGGGAACGGTTTAAAACCGTTCCCTACAAAGGATGTTGCCTTACCGAAAAGGATCTCAACAGAAAGGAAAAAATAATGACCATCACGAAAAGGAAAAAAGCATTTCAGAGCAAGGCGGCTACCATCCAATTTCCACTTCTGGATACCCAGGAGCCGAACCTCTACCGGCACGTCTTTCCCTACGAAGAGGTCTGCCGGATCGAATTCGACAACCGGTTCGTCTTCATCGATCCTCCGGAGGAGATCTTCATTACGGATACCACCTTCCGGGATGGCCAGCAGGCGAGGCCTCCTTATACCGTTGAACAGATCGTCGATCTCTACGAGATGCTTTATAAACTGGGAGGTCCCAATGGCGTGATACGCCAGTGTGAATTTTTTCTTTACAGCGAGAAAGACAAAGAAGCGTTGAGAAGGTGCCAGGAAAAAAATTATCGTTATCCCGAGATTACCGGGTGGATTCGCGCCGTCAAAGATGATTTCAAACTGGTCAAAGAGATGGGTTTGAAAGAGACGGGCATCCTCACCTCAGTATCAGATTATCACATCTTTTTAAAATTGAAGAAGAACCGGAGGGTGGCTTTAAGGGAATACCTCTCCATCGTTTCCGCGGCCCTCGACATGGGAATCATCCCGAAGTACCATTTTGAGGATGTGACCCGTGCGGATATCCATGGGTTCTGCATTCCATTCGCCCAGGATATCATGCGTCTTTCCGAAGAGGCGAAATTGCCGGTGAAAATCCGGCTTTGCGACACCCTGGGGTATGGCGTGACTTATCCGGGTGCGGCCCTTCCGCGATGTGTGCCGAAGATCATCCGGGCCATGATCGATGATGCCGGGGTGCCTTCGGAATACCTTGAATGGCACGGTCATAACGATTTCTACAAGGGATTGAACAATGCGACCACGGCCTGGCTTTATGGGTGTGCGGCGGCCAACGGCACACTGCTGGGTTTTGGCGAGAGGACGGGCAATGCGCCCATCGAGGGGTTGATTATCGAATACATCAGCCTCACCGGGCAAAACAATGGAATCGATACCACGATGATCACCGAGATACGGAACTACTTTGAACGCATTATCGGCGTTTCGATCCCTTCCAATATGCCCTTCGTTGGAGCCAACTTCAATGCAACCAGCGCAGGCATTCACGCCGACGGGATTCTGAAGAATGAGGAGATTTATAATATCTTCAACACCTCAAAGATCCTCAACCGGCCCATTTCGGTCTCGGTCAACGACAAATCCGGGCTGGCAGGGATTGCCCAGTGGATCAACTCCCACTTTGCCTTAACCGGCAAAGACCGTGCCGAAAAGACCCATCCGGGAGTGGCCAAGATTAATCGCTGGGTGACAAAACAGTATGAGGATGGAAGGACGACGGCCGTATCCGATCTGGAGATGGAGAAGGTGACCCGCAAATATCTGCCGGAGATGTTCATCTCTGAGTTTGATATGCTCAAGGCGAGGGCCCGCGAGATGGCTTACCATATCATTGAGCGTGTCATCGAGGAGCAAGGAATGCGGTCGATGGACCCCGCACAGATGGAACCGATTTTGCAATCCCTCATCGATGAATATCCCTACCTTCAATATGTCTATGTAGTTGATATTCAGGGGAAAAAGATCACCCGGACCATCTGTCAGCCTGTCGATCAAGCCAGGTTTTCGAATGTGCCGGTAGGAGAAGACTACTCCGATCGACCCTGGTTTATCGAACCCCTGAAGGACGGCAAGATCCATGTCACCGATCTCTATTCTTCAAAACATACGGGCGCCCTCTGTATCACCCTTTCCGGACCGATCCGAAATGAGGTGGGAGAGATCAAGGGGATCCTGGGGCTCGATATCCGGTTTGAAGATCTGACCAAGAGCGAGGGAGAATAGTTGTTTAACAATTAAGAATTTCGTCCAACGGCGACGGTAACGATGCCCGTATCGTCTATAAAAGGCTACGTCTCTCGTATTAAATTCTTTTAAACGTAACCGTTACCGAAAGACGAAACGGGCCTCGTATCCTTAACCCTAACCCGAGAGCCTGGAGTAGTTTCATCATTCGAAGGTGACGGAATCCATCACGAAGGATTGTTTAGAGAGGATTTAACAAAGATGATCCTAACAGAGACCTTAAACAAAGCAAGCAAATTATTTCCTGAGAAGCAGGCTATCGTCTGTGGGGGGAAACGATGGACTTACAGGGAATTCCGGGAAAGAATTAATCGGTTTTCACACTGCCTCAAAGCCTTCGGAATAGACAAAGATGATAAGGTCGCCATCCTGCATCCCAACTGTCACTATTTTCTGGAGATTTATTATGGGATTGCTCAAATCGGGGCGATCTCGGTTCCCATTAACACCAGGCTTTCGCCCGGGGAGATCGCCTTCATTCTACAGGATTCGGAATCGAAGATACTGATTTCGGATCCGGCCTTTCAGAAACAGGTCGATCCGATCAGGGAGAAGATGACAGGGGTTAAGAAGATTCTCTGGACCGGGGATGGAATGGTTGGCGGGGAGGACCGTGATCTCAACTATGAGAAAGTTCTGGAGCAAGGGAGCCCGGATGAGCTGCCCGAGACGCCCACCACCGGCGAGGATATCGCCCAGATCTATTATACGAGCGGAACCACCGGCCGGCCCAAAGGCGTGATGCTTTCACATAAGAATGTGACAACCCATGCCCTTGGGACGATTGCGGAGGTCCATTTGACGGACCAGGATGTCTGGATTCATGTCGCTCCTCTCTTTCACCTTGCGGATGCCTGGGCGACCTGGGCCATCACGTGGGTCGGCGGGACGCATGTTCTGGTAAGAGAATTTGATTCGAAGACCGTGCTCGAGACGATCGAGAAGGAGAAAGTGACACTCACCAATCTCATCCCCACCATGCTTAACCTCATGGTCAACTATCCTGATGTGGGGAAGTATGACTACGCCAGTTTAAGGGTTCTCCTCAGCGGGGGAGCACCCATCGCGCCCGAAGTGGTCCGAAAAATTGTTGAGACCTTCAAATGCGACTACATCCAGACCTACGGGATGACCGAGACAAGCCCCTATCTGACGCTCTCCATCTTAAAGGATCATTTGAAAAGGTTGCCTGATCGGGAGCAACTCCGGTTCAAGTCGAAGACGGGAAGGGAGTTTATCGGCGTCGAGTTGAAGGTGGTCAACGATCGGGGAGAAGAGATAAAAAAGGATGAGAAAGAAGTGGGTGAGATCATCGTCCGGGGGGATATTGTAACAAAAGGCTACTGGAAACTTCCGCAAGAGACGGCGAAATCGATCAGGGACGGATGGCTCTATACGGGCGACATGGCCGTGATGGATGAAGAGGGGTATGTGACCATCGTCGACCGGAAAAAAGATATGATTCTGACCGGCGGGGAGAACGTCTACTCGACCGAGGTGGAAAATGTGCTCTATATGCATCCTGCCATTCTGGAGTGCGCGGTCGTTGGCGTGCCCGACGAGAAATGGGGAGAGGCGGTAAAAGGGATTGTTGTCTTGAAACAGGGGCAGACGGCGACCGAGCCGGAGATCATCCGATTCTGCAAAGAAAAAATCGCTCATTACAAAGCGCCCAAGTCGATCGACTTCATCGATGCTCTTCCAAGAACCGGCTCCGGGAAGATCCAGAAAAAAGGGCTCAGGGACAAATACTGGGAAGGTTACGAGAAGAAGGTCCATTAAAACCCAACTTACAATTTTTACACCCTCAAAATTCCCTCCAAGGTTCAATTCTACCCCATATTCAAAAATAAATTAATTATTTCAGTTAGTTACAGAAGATAAAAATAAATCTTGACAAATTTATTATTTTTTGTATTATTGTCGTCAGTCGACCGTCTACAAATTTTGATTTATTGGGTAGGTGCTTAATGTATTTGTCGGAGATCAAAAATGAATTCATTCCAAAATTTCCAGTCCCTCTCGTAGACCAATTAACTAATTTTTTGACCGACGCCATTATCGAAGGCCGATTGGAAGGGGGGCAGCGCTTGGTTGAAAATGGGTTACAAAGGGAGTTTGGTATCAGCCGAGCTCCCATAAGAGAGGCATTTAGAGTACTTGAGAAGAACGGGTTAGTTGTTATTATTCCTCGTAAGGGTACCTTTGTCCGGCAGGTAAATCAAAAAGATATCGTTGAAAATTTTACTATCAGAGCAAATCTGGAAGGACTTGCAGCAAGATTAGCCTCTGCTCAGTTCGATCAAGAAGATATATTGAAAATGGAATCGATCTACTCGGGAATGATAGAAGGTATAGAAAAGAAGGATTTTGCCACCTACCGCAAATTCCATTCTGAGTACCATAATAAATATATCAAATCGTGTCAGAATCAAAAATTAATAGAAATTTTAGGGACACTAAGAGTTCAACACATCTGGTATAGATTTATGCACAATTATTTCCTAGAATGTTCAGCATATTCCGCTCAAGTACACAGGGAAATTATAGACCTCTTCATCAAGAAAGACGCCGATCGAGTGGAAACTCTGGTAAAAGACCATATTTTATATGTGCTTAATTGGTATCTTCATTCTTCAATTGCAAAAAAGGGTAGTTGAAGGAATAAAAAGAAATAGAAACAAGTTGAAGACCTGAAAACCCCAATGGCCTCATAGTGACAGGTCTGGACCTAATAGAGAACATTTGTAATTGATTAGTCTTAAACATAGTAAAAGGGGAGATGAAAATGGAAACTCATATGTCTAAGAATAGGGGAGAGATTTATAGAGCATTAGCCTCAATTGTTGGCTCTTCTAATGTATCAGATTCAAGTGCTGTGAATATCACATACGGGTTTGACGCCAGTCCCACCCCGCCTTCGCAACCCGACTTTGTTGTGTTACCACGTGATGTCCTTCAAATTAAACATATTTTGGAGCTTGCCAATAGGCATCGGTTGCCGGTAACCACCCTCTCGGGTGGTGTCAATGTTGCGGGAAATGCGATTCCCACCCAGGGAGGGATTGTATTAGATTTAAAGTGGATGAATAAGATCTTAGAAGTGAATACGGATGCAGCTTATGTGTTGATAGAACCCGGGGTGACTTATGATGAGCTGACAGCGGAGCTTGCCAAAAAAGAGTTTCGGTGCCAGATTCCAACTTCCCCCGGGGGATCCTCACCTCTAGCCCAGCAATTGCTGAATCCGTCAGGAAGCCTTGTGAATCGCCATCAAGACTCAATCATAGGATTAGAAGTTGTCTTGCCGAATGGGGAGATCATACGAACAGGATCCGCTGCATTCTCTTCCAGTGGTTTCTATCTCAGGTATGGGCCGTATCCAGACCTGACAGGACTTTTTTGTTGCTCCTATGGAACCCTTGGAGTGATAACAAAGGCTTCTATCCGAATTTATCCTGTTAATGAGGATATCAAATTGCTTGTTGCTGCCTTCGATTCGTTTTCGTCATCGGTCGATTTTGTAAAAGAGGTGTGTCGAAGAAATATAGCTGAACATACCATTATCTGGAATAGGCAACTTTATAAAACGTATGAAATTAAATCTTCCGCCGATAACCGCTTAGAAATTCCACCAGTTCTGTATGAAGACCCAAGAAAGTCAAATCCAGATATTCCTTATAACGTAGTTACAATTCATATGTCTGGGTTCAAAGAGGACATGGAAACCCATGAAAAAGTGATAGATAAAGTGGCTACAGGGTGTAAGGGAAAACTCCTTAAAAAAGATGAGCGAGAGAAGTTACTCCTTCCTGCGATTAAATCTTGGGAGAAATTTTACCTTCAGTATCATATCCCAACGATGGATCAAGTTAAAAAATATGGATTAGGTAGATACGTTCCTTGGATTGTCATCGGGGAGCCGAAGGATATAGTTAAAATTGAAAAAGAATCAATTGAGTCCATGAATGAATTGGGGCTTAGGCCCATCTGCTACTATTCAATGCCTTTCGATTATGGTCGGGCCATCTTTTTCAGAATATTTTCCTATATTGATCCAAGAGAAAGAGAAACGATGGGAAAGGTTCGTGAGCTATATTTGAATATGTTTGACTCTGCAATGAGAAAGTATGGAGTGAATCCATACAGACACAGATGGGGACAGAGTAAATTATATCAGACGGGTGGATACCAATTGCTATTACGTTCCATCAAGAATTTAATAGACCCCAATAATATAATGAATCCTGGAATTGGAGTTTTTTAAGGAAGTTTAACGATAGCTGATAAAGGAGACAACTATGGAGAAGCTAAGGGAAATAGAAAAAGAACTCGCAATGTGTATTAAGGAAAAAAAGTGTACTTATGGTGGATGGCCTGATAATCTCCCAATGTGTCCTCCGTACAATAAATTTGGATATTTTACTTATTGCGGGGGTGGAATGCTTTATTTGGGGAGAGCACTTCTTCTCGACCTAATTGAGCCCTCCCCGGAAGTGTTAAAAGTCCTCTCTACATGCACGACGTGTGGTTATTGTGGGGATACATGTAAACTTGTGAGTGTAACTCCCCCTCATTTTCAAGTTCATGAAATGATCAGTATTATCAGGGCGGAGATGATTGAACAAGGGATAGATGTCACAGACGGGGAAAAAAGAATTTTGGATTTCATAAAAGAAGAAAAAAATCCATTTGGTATTTCTAATGATAAGAGGCTGCAAGCGCATAGGACAATTTCAAATCCCAAAGCTAAGGTCGCAATTTATATTGGTTGTTTCAATACTCTCAAGAGAAGGAATACTTTTGATGCGTGCATTAAGATTCTTGAAAAGTCTCAAGTCGATTTTAGTCTTTTGGTTGACGAGTGGTGTTGCGGGGCACCTTTATTGGATATGGGATATAGAAAAGAGATTCCTGAAATTGCTGAACATAATATTAAGGAGATTGAGAAAACTGGAGCAGAAAAGATCATTTTCTTGTGCCCTCACTGCCTCAATATTTTTAGCTCTTTTTACCCTCAAATAACTAATACTAAAATTAGTGCCGAATTTTCCTATGTAACACAATTTTTCCTTGACCTCGCAAGGAAGAATCTCCTTAAATTCTCTAATTCAGACAAACCAAATAAGAAAATTGCATTCCATGATCCTTGCTATTTGTCAAGGTATATCGGAGATGTTGAATCGTTTAGAGAACTTTTGAAATATATTCCATCCGTTGAGTTAGTCGAGATGAGAAGAAATCGGAGTGAGACTTATTGTTGCGGAGCAGGAGGAGGTGTCAAGATCTCAGATCCAAATTACTCGGAGTGGATAGGTATGGATAGGATGAGGGAGTTTATTAATACTGGAGCAAATGAACTTATAACCTCATGTCCCCATTGCACGAATCATTTCCTCGATGTCAAGAAAAAAATTGGAAAAGATTTCATAATTGCCGATTCTACAGAATTTGTCTCGAACTATGTCATGGTTTAAAAACCTTTCTATCATTTTTGGGTAAGAGAATGGAAACTGAAAAGAAATTGATAAATTTCATCATTGATACCACATTTAGTGACTTACCTAAGGTCTTACTTTCCATTGTAAGAAATATGATACTGACTATATTAGGAACTACTGTTGGCGGGGCAACAGCTGAAAGCTGCGATTCACTTGTCGAGTTTCTGCGAAAAGAAAGTGGCAAAGAAGAAGTTACCATTCTCATCTACGGTGGGAAAATCCCTGCCCATAAAGCAGTATTTACCTTGCAGTTGCATAACCGGCCATGGGTAAACCGCTCTCCAAGGCTTCGAATGGCGGTTAATCGGATGTTTTAATGGAATGGCCAGGCTTCACCT
>JAGVBT010000054.1 GCA_020059605.1 Deltaproteobacteria bacterium | reverse complement strand
TTCGACAGGCTCAGGTCGCTTCGACTCGCAACCGAGGTGAGCGGTGATGGCTAACCAAACGACAGAATATGTCTTGTCAATTATGGACTCCTTAGTAAAGAACTTGAAAGTAGGGGAATAAAGGTTGAAACTCAGAAGGTCATTGATTTGATGTACAAGGATAGGAAAATCGGAATGCATCGGCTCGATCTTGTTGTCGATAGTAAGGTCGTTATTGAATTAAAAACAGTAGAAAGATTTTCTGTTCATCACAAGGCCCAATTGACTTCGTATTTAAAAGCAAGCGGCTATAAATTGGGGATCTTAGTAAATTTCTCAAAGAGCAAAGTCGGATATCAACGTGTTCTTATTCGTTAGATTCGTTTTCATTCGGTAAATTCGCTGCCATTCGTGTGATTCGATAAAGATGAAGCGAGAGGATTTGATAAATTCGATTGGCCTGGTCAGGGGCCGGTTCGGAAAACCGGACCTTTACAGGGTGAAAGTAGAGGGGCAGACCGTTATGGTCAAAGATGTCCGGAGGAGGAATTTTTTCCTGCGGTGGACCCTGGGGCTCTGGTTGATTCATAAGGAATGGAAGATTTACGGACGGCTCAAAGGGTTGAAGGGTATTCCCCAGCCCGTGGAACGGATCGATCGATTTGCCTTTGCCATGGAGTATATTCCGGGAAGGCCGATCCTGAGAGGAGAACCTCTCCCCTCCTCTTTCTTCTCTGATTTAGAGAAGGTGCTCAGGGAAGTTCACGGAAGGGGAGTCGTCCACATGGATTTAAGGCATAAAGGCAATATTCTCGTTTCCGTGGAAGGAGAGCCCTTTCTCATCGATTTTAACAGCAGTTTCTCATTTAACAAAGGAGGCTTCCTGCGACGTTTTCTCTTCCCGCTGTTCAGGTGGGTGGATTATGGAGGCTTCCTGAAATTAAAAGACAGGACTGCTCCTTCCGCCATGACCCCCGAAGAAACCGATTTCCTCAAACGGTTCAACCGCCTCCGCAAACTCTGGATATTTAACTAATCCTCATTCCTCCGCTATTTTTCACTCGTCGAGATATTCTTCTAAAAGGCAATATAGGTTGAAAATCTTCACTTGACATTACGATTTTCAATGATAAAATAGGGGTATGATTCAACGTCCCCATGCACGCAATCGGGTTCTCAATGTGTTCCAGGTCCATCCGGCTGCTGCCCTACTTGGGCCACGTCAATGCGGCAAGACTACCCTTGCGAGGATGATCGCTGAACGCAATCACTCTACCTTTTTCGATCTTGAAAATCCTGTTGATGTTCGCCGCTTATCTGCGCCTATGCGGGCATTGGAGGGACTTTCAGGCCTGGTAGTGATTGATGAAATCCAGCGCCAGCCATCGCTATTTGAATTGTTAAGGGTTCTGGTCGACCGTCCCCAGAATCAAGCCCGGTTTCATTTGCTTGGCTCCGCCTCACCACGCCTGGTGAAAGATGTATCCGAATCCCTCGCGGGTCGTATCGGTTTTGTTGAACTATCAGGTTTTGACCTTCGGGAAGTGGGTCCTGAGAATCACGCCTTTCTTTGGATTCGTGGTGGATTTCCAAAATCATTTCTGGCATCTAATGATTCTACCTCCATGATTTGGCGGGAAGACTTCGTTCGTACCTTCCTCGAGAGGGACATCCCCCAATTTGGCATCACCATTCCCGCCGAAACTTTAAGAAGATTCTGGACCATGATCGCACACTACCATGGACAAGTTTGGAACGCTGCAGAATTCGCAAGATCTCTGGGGACTTCGGAGAACACCGCCCGGCGATACCTTGATATTCTTGCAGGAACCTTCATGGTCAGAATTCTGCCTCCCTGGTTTGAGAATATCAGCAAGAGACAGGTGAAGGCGCCCAAGATCTACATACGGGACAGCGGAATTCTCCACACTTTGCTCCAATTGCCAACCATGGCAGATGTGCAGGGGCACCCCAAACTCGGGGCTTCATGGGAGGGATTTGCCCTTGAACAACTCTTAACCTTGCTTGAAACGAGGGATACCTATTTCTGGGCCACTTATTCCGGAGCTGAACTGGACTTGCTTGTGATGATCGGAAGCAAACGATTTGGGTTTGAGTTTAAATATTCTGACGCCCCCGGCCAGAGTCGCTCCATGTCTGTTGCCATTCAAGACCTGAAGCTGGAGCATCTTTGGGTTGTCTATCCCGGCAGTCAGGAATATCCTTTGGACGAAAAAATCTCAGTCATACCCATAAACTCGCTTAGCTCACTTCCGATTTTAAAAGAAAGGGTTCAGAAAGGAGCAAAGCCTGTCCGAAATCATAGGATTCGTTGAAGGCAATGAGTTTTTCTCTTCCAAATCCCAGCTTATTCCTTTCCAATTCCATCACTCCAATTCCATCACTATTGTCACAACGTTGCTTTTTTGATATAGTGGGGCAAATTCCGGTGGGTAGATATGATCTGAATAATTTACGGACACGAACCACGCTTGCCCTGATATGCCGGGGGACACCTGACACGGAATGACAGGGGTAACCCATGCCAGCGATTGCACCGATTGAAGATTTGAGGGCTGCCCAGAAAGATCTTCTGGAAGCGAAGGACTTGAACGAGTTGAAGGCGGTATTTAAGAAATGGCGCAGGATAGGTTGGAAGAATGTGTGTGGAGCCTCCATGGGAAAGGTTTGAGACATTCAAAAGCCGAATGGGAGGCGACATCCCGGCCAACA
>JAGVBT010000108.1 GCA_020059605.1 Deltaproteobacteria bacterium | reverse complement strand
TATAGGCTTTCAGGCTATTAATCAAGAAATAAATCATGATGGTCGAGGCGATCGCAAGGATGGTAATCACCACGACGATTTCGATTAACGTAAAACCCCTTTCAAATGCAGATTTCGGATTTCGGATTTCGGAATTTTGATTCCGCATTCCGCATTCCGCATTCCGCAATAAAGGGGGCAAGTTCTGACCCCGTCTACGGGAACCTTGTGACCACCGAAACGATTTCATACGTGTCATTGAGTGGGTCCTTTATCCGAACGAGAATCCTTTTGTATCCGACATCCGAGCCGGAAGCGTTAAAATTATTATCCACCAGGGCGATCTCCCACTGCCATTCATACCCTGAATTACCCGGGATGGCCGCATATGCGGTGAGAACAGTTGGGTTAAGAGTTGGGTCAGAATACTGGAATTTCGTCATTTCCTCCATCCTCTGGTGGCCAAGGTAGATTGCCTTGGTTGCCATTTCCGGTTTTTGGCTTCCCATAATGCCTGTGGCAAAGGGGACAATGATCGCCGGCAGAAGGATTCCCGCCATCACGATCAGGATGATGACCTCGATGAGGGTGAAACCCCCTTTTCCAATTGCGGATTTCGGAATGCGGAATGCGGAATGGAAAAGCCGAAAGCTGCCCCAATTTCGGATTTCGGAATATTTTAATCCTGAGATTAAGTTTTTCATCATACACGACCCGCGGATTGCTGATTGCGCCTGCCCGCCGAAGCCCCAGCGTAGGCAGGGAATGCGGAATTGAAAAATCGAAAATGGCCCCATTTTTGGAATTTCGTTTTTTCTTTTAATTCTCTCTTTTCCATAGCTATTTTTATTCCGCAATCGGCAATCCGAATTCTGAAATCCGCATTTAAAGAATACTCACCTTTCCCGTATAATTGGCTATGCTAATCGTTTTTGTTCCTCCGCCTCCGGAAACCGTTACCGACCCTCCCCCTCCTGCAATCGGTTCTCCGAGGGAGTTGAAGGTGATCGTGAGGGTGGTCCCTATCGTCACTCCTGTCGGGAGCCGTCCGGAAGGATCGAGGTTGCTGGTGGCCGGAACCGTAGCAGGAAATGTGTACGTTGATTGGCCCGATACAAAGGCAATGCTTTTTGAAACCCTGTTTGCCATGGCACATTCCTGAACATACCGGATGTCCGAGGCCACCATGTAAGCCGCTCCATCCGAAGAGGCTTTTGGGGGTGCGTCGAAACCCACCCTTGGGATGACCACGGCCGCTAATATTCCGATGATGATCATTACTGCAATGACTTCGATCAAAGTAAATCCGTAAGGGTTCCAGGGGCCAAGGGTTCCAGGGTTCAAGGGTTTATTTTCTGAAAAATTCACTTGACCCCTTGACCCCTTGAATCCTTGTACCCTGCGATCCGGAGTGTGAAAACCTTTCAACAGATCAACATTAAGCATAGCCATCAGTCCTTGAGACCTACCTAAACAACGAGGCCATGTTCCACCAGGGGAGAAATACGGCCAGGGCAAGCAGCAACACCACCCCGCCCAGAATAAGCGTCAGGGCCGGCTCGATATAGGTGGGGAGTTTTTTCAGGGCGTTGTCGACTTCAACATCATAGTATTCCGTGACCCTCGCCAGCATCTCATCCAGGGTTCCGGAAGATTCCCCCACGGAAATCATCTGAATGACAAGAGGGGTAAACTTCCCGCTCTCCTTTAACGCTTCGGTTAAGCTGCTTCCCTCTCTCACCTTCTGCCGGACCTCTTCGATGGATTGGGATAGGATGATATTGTCGACCGTGGCCGAGGTGATCTCGAGGGCCTGCAGGATGGGGATCCCGCTCCGGTTCAGCATCCCAAATGTATTGGAGAAGCGGGATAGCCCAATTTTCAAAAAGAGCGGACCAAAAACCGGAATCCGGATTTTCAGCTTATCCCACAGATATCGCCCGCTCTCCGTCTTCACATAACGCTTCAGCAAGAGGGATATTCCCAGAATGGACCCGAGTACAAGATACCAGTAAGTTTGGAATAATTTGTTTGTCCCGATCATGATGCGGGTGGGCAGGGGGAGAGGCATGTTGAACTGGGCAAAGGTTGCGGCAAAGCGGGGTATGACAAAGGCAATTAGGACGGCAAATGCAACCATCACAGAAAGGATGACCATCTTGGGATATCGCGTTGCCTCTTTGACCCTCTGGCGGGTGCTCAACTCCCGATTGGCAAGGATCACGAAGCGGTCAAGGGTTTCGCCCAATCGACCGGTGGTCTCGCCGGCCCTAATCATATTGACGTAGATGGGTGAAAAAGCTCCAGGGTGCTTTCCCATGGATGCAAAGAGGGGATTGCCGTCTTCGACATCGCCGACAACTTCATCCAGGACATGTCCCAGGATTTTGTTCCCTGTCTGATCCTTTAAATTGTTCAGGGCAGTGAGAAGGGGAATCCCTGCTTTATATAATGTTGAAAGCTGTTGGCTGAAGAGGACGAGATCCTCCAGGCGCACCTTTTTAAACTGGCTCATCAAATCCGAGAGGTTGAACAGAGATCCCTCCTCCATTTTTTCTATGGAAACCGGGAGATGCCCGAGACGGTAGAGTTGGTCCCCCGCCGATTCAAGGGTAAGGGCCTCCATTTTCCCTTCGATCGCCTTGCCTGTCTTGTCTCGCACTCGGTATTTAAAAGTAGGCATGAATTCATTCCTTAAGGGTTCAAGGATTCGAGGGTTCATGGATTCAAGTGTTTTTTGAGAGCTTTCCTTGACCCCAAGAATCCTGGACCCCTTGAATCCTTTTTATTTACTCAGATACTCCTTCACTTTCTTCATCAACTCGTCCATGTCGAAAGGTTTGGTGATATATTCGTTTGCCCCCGTCTCCATTCCGGTCGCCTTATCCTTCTCCTGGGTTTTGGCGGTGAGCATCAGGATGGGGATATGTTTATACCGTTCGTCGAATTTTAATAACCGGCAGACCTTGTATCCGTCCAGTTTGGGCAACATGAGGTCAAGAAGGATCAGGTCGGGGTCTTCTTTCCGCGCCTGATTCAACGCCTCTTCACCGTTGTAAGCGATGAGCACATCATATCCTTCCAGCTCAAGGGAGAAACGAACCGTTTCCACCAGATCCACTTCATCATCGACGATTAAAATTCTCTTTTTGTTCATTCTATCCTCCTCAATTCTTCCCTTGCCTTTCTGAAGAGATCCCTCTTGGTGATAGTTTCTTCGGGAAAGGTTGCCGTCCCAATTTTAATTTTCAAGGGGTCGCCGCGCCCTTTGATCGGATTTTTTAAAATATCCTCCTCCATCCGTTGACGGATCGCCATCGCCCCTTTCCGGTCTGTTTCGCATAAAGCGACCAGCACGGTATCCTGCTTTCTTCTCAAGAGCATATCTCCTTTTCTGCAAAGGGATTGTCTTAGCCTCGACTCGAGTTGCTTCAGCAACTCCTCCTCGATCTCATGTTGACGGTCGGCCAATGAGATTAAAAATAAGGAGAGAGAAGCGTCGTTTTTCTCCACCCGGTGGAACTCCCTGTCCAGGACAAAACGGAAATGAGGTTCCCTTCGCTCCCCTTCGGATGCCGGAAGCGTGAAGGTAAAGACGCTGCCCTTTTCGGCCTCACTCTTCGCCCAGATTTTACCCTGGTGGGCTTCCACCAATCCCTTGGTAATCGCCAGACCCAGCCCCGTCCCGCCCACCGACCGGTGAAGCGTTCCCTCGACCTGGTAAAATTTATCGAAGATGGATTCTAATTGGTCCGGGGGAATTCCAATCCCCGTATCCTTCACAGAGATGGCAACCTTCTGGCTGACTCCTCCCTCCCTCTGCTCGGTGAAAGGGACGGCCGAGACAAGGATGTTTCCTTCCTCCGGTGTAAACTTAATGGCATTGCCGATGAGATTAATCAGAATCTGCTCGATCTTATCCTTATCTCCATAGGCTGCCGGCAGTCCGTCGGGGATCTCTAAGGCGATCGTGATTGATTTGCCATCAGCCTGGGGACGCAATGAGGAAACGATTAATTCGATGAGGCCCTTTAACGCCACATCCTCAAAGGTCAACTCGATCTTTCCCGATTCAATTTTTGAAAGGTTGAGCAGGTCGTTTAAAATATTGGTCAAGCGGTTGATATTTCTTTCGGCCATAGAAAGGAATTTGGTCTGATTTTCATTGACGGCCCCTGTCTTTCCCGAAAGGATCAACTGGATCGAATTTTTAATGGCGGATAAAGGCGTCCTCAACTCGTGGGAGGCAACGGAAACAAATTCGGATTTCATGGCGTCGACCTTCCTCAATTCCTGGTTGGCCCTCTCGAGTTGTTCCGCATAATCTTTCAGCCTCACAAACCGTTGTTTTTCTTCAAGGACTTTTTTCAGGCGCAGGATAGTTTCGTCCAGGTTGAGGGGCTTGGTGAGATAATCACTGGCCCCCTGTTTCATTGCTTCGATGGCTGAATCGATGGTGCCATGACCGGTCATCAGGACGGTAAGGGTTTCGGGATTCGATCTGGAGATCTCTGTGATTAACTGGAGGCCATCGACGGAAGGCATTTTGAGGTCCGTCAGGACGAGATCGAACTTCCCGTGCTCGATCTTTTTTAGGGCTTCTTCTCCGTTCTCCGCCAGATCAACCTGGAACCCGGCAATCCGGGTCAGAACCTTAAAAAGAAAGTCCCTGATATCTTTCTCGTCATCCACCACAAGAATCTTATTTTCCATTATTCCTTTTCCTCCGGAGATGAATTCTCTCTTCCGGAAAGCCATTCGTCCAGGGTCTCTTTTTTGAATCGCCAGCTTCCGCCGATCTTCCGGCCCGGAATTTCCCCCTGTTTCACAAGCCGGTAGATCGTCCGAACGTGAACGCTCAGATATTGGGCCGCTTCTCGCGGTGTGAGAATTTCCCGGACCTGAAATTCGGATTGCGGATTTCGGATTGCGGAATGTTTATTCATTTTTGCTTCACCTCATAGTTATTAGTTCGGAGCATCCTATTAGGGAAATTAAATCATCCTTGCGAACCAGACCAGCCCCAATAAGAAGTTCCATCCAATAGATAGTCTCATCCGCTTCCTCTTCAACAACGCCCATTTTAGAAATAAAATCTGCTATGGATCTTGCTCTACAAGCAGACCGATAATTAGCCCCTACAGAGGTGCCTGAACGTATCAGTTGCCTCCCAAGGATATCTGCTATCCTACCCCTGGGCAGCATTTCAACAACTTTAATAACTTTCAAAGCAAACTTTTTTGTTCTTTCTTTAAGATCCTTCTTTTCCATATTCATCCTTAAATGTTTTCATTGAATAGATTTAATTTAAATTCCGAAATCCGCATTCCGAAATCCGCAATATATTGTTCTCCCCAACTCCCCATCTGAATTGTTACCGGTCCAGCACCTCTCTGACTTTGCGGGTGAGCCCGAAGGGTGTAAAAGGCTTTTCAAGAAAAGCAATATCCGGATTCAGCAGACCATGCTGAATCGCCACATTGTCCGTATAACCTGAGGTGAACAGGATTTTTATTCCTCGGCCCAGGTTCATTATCTGTTCAGCCAATTCCTTTCCACTCATCTGCGGCATGACCACATCCGTTAAGAGGAGATGAATCCGGTCCTCGGCATACTTCTTTGCAGTTTTTAAGGCTTCGAGACCATTGCTGGCCTTAAGGACATGGTAGCCCTGTTCACGGAGAACACGTGAGGCAAAAGCCAAAACGAGCGGCTCGTCTTCGACCAGGAGGATGGTCTCACTTCCTTTTGGCATATATCCGGCCTCATCACGACGCGGGAGAGAGGTTGCCACCTCTTCGATCCTGGGCAAGTAAATCTTGAAAGTCGTTCCCTGGCCGGGCTCACTGTAGACCAGGATATAGCCATTGCACTGTTTAACAATTCCGTAAACCGTAGAAAGTCCGAGTCCTGTCCCTTTTCCCTGTTCCTTTGTCGTAAAAAAGGGTTCGAAAAGGTGCGTTTTGACCTCATTCGTCATTCCAATGCCCGTATCACTGACCGCACACATCACATACTGGCCGGGAGTAATCCCGCTATGTTGGTAGATGTCATCTCTTTCAAAAGTGATATTGGAGGTTTCCAAGATAAGTTTTCCTCCTTGGGACATCGCATCTCGGGCATTGACCACAAGGTTGACGAGTACCTGCTCAAAGAGACCTGGGTCCACCTTCACCGTGCCTAATTCTTTTCCCGAAAGGGTAATAAATTCGATCTGTTCTCCGATGATGCGGCGGATCATCCTGTCCATATCCATCAGGATAGAATTCAGATTGACTGTCTGGGGTTGATGAGGTTTTTTTCGTGAAAAGGCCATCAATTGACGGATGAGAGTCGAAGCCCGTTCAGCGGCTTTTTGTATCTCCTGAAGATCGTCCCTCATGGGATCATAAGGTGAGAGCATGGCCATGACCATCTGGGTATATCCAACAATAGGGGTCAAGAGATTGTTAAAGTCGTGGGCAATTCCTCCGGTAAATCGACCGATCGCCTCAATCTTCTGGGCTTGACGAAGTTGTTCTTCAAGGGCAGAGATTTCCTTTTCGGCCTGCTTTCGTTCGGTTATATCATTAACAATCACTACAGCAAAACTGTCCGTCTCTTCACCTTTTCTGATGGTTTGAGTGGTGATAGGCTGGATATGAAAATGAAGATGGCGATTCATTGATGGGTCCTCTGTTTCATGTTCAGAGGATTTTCCGTTAATCACTCCTTCCCATGCGTGGGACCAGAAGTTTTTAAAATAGCAGGTTGAATCCGTGCAGTTCAGGTGGATCAGTTCATGGACCTCCCTTCCTTTCACTTGTTTGACCTGCCCGATCTTCCACTTTTCAATGGTGCGATTGGTTCGAAGGATTTTTCCCTGTTGGTCAAGTAAAAAGATGCCTTGGGGAAGAGAATCAACAGTGGACTCCCATTCCCTCTTCGCCCGGCCGATGAACATCAGGCTGTCTTTAAGCGCTTGTTCTGCACGCTCACGCTCCTGAATTTCCTGTTTCAGTTTTTCATTGGTTTCTAATAAATCGAGGGTTCGCAGGTGGACCTGCATTTCAAGTTTGTCATGGGCATTTTTTAGAAACTCTTCCGCCTGCTTCCGTTCGGTGATATCGTGCAAGGTCATCAATCGACCCGTTATATGACGGTGTTTATCATAAAGGGGGGAGAGGCGTAGGTCAAAATGGCGTTTTTCTTTCTCTTTATCCATCAAAATTTCCGTCTGGAACTCTGCGGCAGTGAGATCGGATTCGAGTGATTGCGTTCCCTCTGAAAAAATTGTATTGAGGGGTTTTCCAATCACCTGTGATGAAGAGTAATTAAAAAGTTCTTTTGCAGAGGGGTTGAAATCCACAATTCGATGATGAATGTCGAGAACGATGACTGAATCCTTCATATTTTCAAATACGGTGATATGGGCAGACGGAATAATGTCGAATAGACGGTATCTCAGCATGCTCCATGCAAAGGCAATACCGGTAACCGTGAAGGCAAAAGGAGTTAGGTCTAAATAGGGAATGGGAGCCAAGCGATAGATATACAGAGCATTTCCCACCCAGGGCGCCAGTACTCCGATCAGAATGGCTACGATTTGACCTCGATAGAGGTGGGGAAAACGAAACAGGTCTTTGATCATTTGAAATGCGCCGAAAAAGAGGAGGAGATATGAATAAGAGGCGTGAACCCAGAACCATACTCCATGGGTAGAGACACGAATGGAGAGTTTCCCGATCGAAATCAAGGCGTTACTGCTCCAAATCAGATGATGATGCTCATTCGTCCAGGTTAAAAGGAGTGTAAGAAATGGGATGATGGCAAGGAGGGCAATATGGAGAATTTTTACCCCTTCTTTTTTTCTCGTATATTCCAGAGCGAAGAAAAACCAGAACAACGGGACGCTGACTACGCCAAGATATTTAATTTTGGCCCAGAGGATTTTATTCTGTAAACCAGCGCTTCCCAGTTCGAAGAAATACCCAAGTGCCCATTCGCTAACTGCCAGCATCAGGAGTATGAAGAGAACTTTTCCTGGGGCAGGGCGGCGATGCCATAAGAAAAAGGCAATCAGCAGCGAAACAACCACTGAGGTCATGAGAAGTATATGGTAAGAAGTGTATTGAAAACCCATCAATTGATCCTGTCTTATCGTTTATTGTAAATGGTTTGTCTCCCTATCTCCCCAATCCCCTATCTCCCCATTTTTTTTATTTCTTTCCGCAATCCGCATTCGGAAATCCGCAATCAAGAACGGTCCAGCGCCTCGCGCACTTTCCTTGCCAGAGCTTCCGGCGTGAAAGGCTTCTGGATAAAGTTTACCCCCTTATCCAGGACGCCGTGGTGGACAATGGCATTATCCGTATAGCCCGAGATAAAGAGAACCTTGATATCAGGCGTTGACCGTTTCAGACGATCCGCCACCTCCCTGCCGCTCATCCCGGGCATGACCACATCAGTAAGTAAAAGATGAATTTTTCTCTCTGGATGTCTTTGGGCAATGGCTAAGGCTTCTCTTCCATCAGGGGCTTCATATACCTGATATCCCTTATCGCGCAGAATTCGAGCCGCTAGCTCACGAACCGAAGGCTCATCTTCTACAAGAAGGATCGTCTCGTTTCCTGTCAAAAGGGATATGCCATCATCTTCTGTTTGTAAAATGTCTTCTTCCTCTTCCACTCTTGGAAGATAGATTTTAAATGTCGTTCCAAGGCCCGGTTCACTGTAGACATGGATGTGTCCACCGCTCTGTCTCACAATCCCGTAAACGGTCGATAATCCCAAACCCGTCCCCTTTCCCTTCTCTTTAGTGGTGAAAAACGGCTCAAAGATCCGTTCACGGACCTCGGGGGATATTCCAGAACCATTATCGCTTACCGAGAGCATGACGTAATGGCCCGGGCTCACGTCAATATGGGTTCGGGCATAGGCCCCGGGAAGTTCCACGCTTGATGTTTCAATCGTCAACGATCCTCCGGATGGCATGGCGTCCCTTGCATTCACCGCTAAGTTCAGGATCACCTGCTCGATCTGACCCGGGTCGGTTTTCACCTTGCCGATGTTGTCAGAGAGATGATAGAGCAGATCAATGTCCTCCCCCAGAATACGACGGAGCATCTTGTCGAGATCCTGGATAAGGGAGTTAAGATTGAGAACCTTTAGTTCGAGAATCTGGCGCCTGCTAAAAGCCAGAAGCTGGCGTGTGAGATTGGTGGCTCGTTCCGACGCCTTTAAAATTTCTTCGATATTTCCCCGTAATGAATCGCTTGTATCTAATCCAAGGCAGGAAAGTTCTGCATAACCCTTGATGACGGTAAGGAGGTTGTTAAAGTCATGGGCAATGCCCCCGGCCAGCCCTCCGATGGCCTCCATCTTCTGGGACTGCCGGAGTTGTTCCTGAGTTTGGTGGAGGGCCTCCTCCGCCCGTTTCAAGTCGGTGATGTCCTCACAAGCCATCAGGTTTTCTCCTCCCTCTAACCGGACAGGAATGAAGGTGATCATCTTTTCCGATCCATCTTTGCATCGGACGGTAAAGGCTCTGGATCTCTTCTCTCCGATCTCTGAGCTGGCTAAATCATCCAACCAGGCAGCAATGACCTGATGGCGATAGTCTGGATCAGGGTAGGCCTTTCTGAACCAGGTTCTTCCATCAGGGACATCAGATGAGTCATAGCCAAATATTTCCTTAAACTTTGGATTGATATATGAAAAGGCGCCGTCTTGATCAACCATGACCATTCCAAACGGAGCATGCTCTGATAAAGAGCGGAACTTTTCTCTCTCGGCATGCAGAATCACCTCTGCTCGCTTGCGTTCGCTGATGTCTCGTGACACGCCATATATTCCTACCCAGGCGCCGGCAGCATCCCGCATCGATTTGATGGTATTTTCCATCCAGACCGAGGAACCGTCCTTGCGGTAGTACTCGACTTCGATGACCATCGATCGATCCGGATCGGCATCTCCACTCTTTTCGCGCTGAAATTCTTCCAGAAACAGGCTCTGAATCCTGTTGAACGATCCGGGGGTTACCATTTGTTCCAGGGACTGGTTCTTCCGTTCTTCCGGTGTAAATCCAAGCACCTTCTCTATGGAAGGGCTCACGTAAGTTGTTCGAAAATCCAAGTCGACCGTCCAGATGATGTCGGCCATCTTCTCGGCTAAGAATCTGAATTTTCCCTGGCTTTCTTTAAGCGCTTCCTCTGCCTGTTTGCGATCAGTGATGTCCGTGGCCACTTGCAAGCGGACATAACGGCCATCAATCCATCGAATCGCGCGGTCATAATTGAGGTAGTATTGTTTGGTTATCGGATTTCTTCCTTCCCAGACCTGGACATGGGTGGGATTCCCCTCAGAATCAAGCAATAGGGAATTGGTGCAATGGGGGCATGGTCCCGAATCACCCCGGAAGACCTGCCAGCATATTTTTCCAACCATATCATCACCAAAGCTTTCTTTCATGTGTTTGTTCATAAATAAAATTTCATAGGTCTCGATATCTGCGATATAAATATCGGCCTCAATACCGTCGAGAATCATCCCCAATGTTTCCCTCGATTCTATTAAAGCCCGTTCAGCCTGTTTACGCTCCGTAATATCCCGGGCCCAGACCTGAATTCCGGGTTCCCCCGCCATATTGATGACTTTGGCATTGATCTCTCCCCAGAAGGAGGAGCCATCTTTCCGAAGGAATTTCACCTCGTAGGTGTGAGGGGGCGATTCTCCACGCAAACGCGCAAGTGCTCTTTCACGAGTGAGAGCCTGATAATCTGGATGATAGATGGTCCAGTGGTCACGGCTTTCTAATTCCCCTTGCTCATAGCCAAGCATTTCATGGAGCCGACGGTTGGCATAGATGATATTGGATCCCCGTTGGAAAAATATTCCATCAAAACTCTCCTCCACCAGCGTCCGGTAACGCTCTTCACTCTGCTGTAATGATTCTTCTGCCTGTCTCCGGCCGGTTACATCCCGAAAGCTCCACACCCTCCCGACACTTTGTTCGCCTGTCCACTGGGGTTGCGAATAACGCTCAAAGATTCTTCCATCTTGAAATTCGATGAGATCAAAGCTTTCGGCCTCCGGTCGGCTATATAATTCCCTTACCTTGGCAATAAAATTCCCAGGGTCTTTTAACTGTTTTAGGACAAATGACAGGGCTTGGTCATCGTCCCTGGATGCCATAACGGATTCGGGGATGTGCCACATCCGGACAAACTTCCGGTTAAACTTCTCTATCTTTCCCTCTCTGTCGACGACAAGAATTCCGTCAGTGGTTGATTCCAACGTCGCATTTAACAGGGAGACGGTTTTTTTAATTTCTATTTCCGCCTGTTTGCGCTCGGTGATGTCACGGGCAATGCCTCGAAAACCAATGGGTTGTCCTACTGGGTTTTTGATAGGGGCGATCGATACTTCACCAAACCTCCTTGTTCCATCTTTTCGAATAATTTCCCAGGCAAATTCTTTGACCGGTTGTCCGGTCCGATACGCTTTGTTGAAGGCTTCGAATAATTTTTTACGGTTCTCCGGATCCGTATATTGCTGGTTTCCCATCCCGATCAATTCATCTCTGGAATATCCCAATATTCGACACAGGGAATCATTGAAGAAGGTGAGATCTCCGGGAAGGTCAACCTCGTAATATCCATCTTCGATGTTATCCAGCATGGTTCGATACCGTTCTTCCGATTCTCGAAGCGCTTCCTCCGCTCGTTTACGTTCGGTGATATCGGTATCTGCCCCTCGATATCCGAGGAGGGCGCCATGATGGTCTAAAATTGGCGTTCCACTTGTTTCTAAAAAAACGATCTTGCCGTTCTTGGCAACATTTGTATTTGAAAAATTTCTGAAGGGTTCTTTTCTGGCAAAAATTTCGAAAGCCGCTTTCTTTAATCCCTCCCTTACATCGGGAGGAAAAAGATCATAGAAATGCTTTTTTCCAACAATTTCCTCTACCTTAAATCCAACTATTTTTTCCACGATAGGGCTTGAAAAAGTGTATAGACCCTTTGCATTGACTTCCCAGATCCATTCGCCTGCGGTTTCAGCCACTTGCCTGAAACGTTCCAAGCTCTCTCGCAGGGCTTCTTCTGCTTGCTTTCGTTCGGTAATATCTCGGACGTACTCGATCACCCCTTTTATTTTGCCATTTGCCGTGTCGATAATGGGGAAGCTGAATAAATCGAGCCAACCAACAATTTCTTCACTTGCTCCCATCTTTGCAACGACCTCATAACCAGCCTTTCCTGTCTTAATCGTCCGGTAGGTTGGACAGGTATCGCATCGTTCGGTTCGACCATGATAGGCTTCATAGCATTTTTTTCCGATGAGTGGCATGGCATGCGAATACCATTGTTCCATCGTGGGGTTGACACGAATGATAGCCAGATCAGTATCAAGCACACTCATACCGTCCTGGATGCTTGAAAATATATCCGATAGGAAATGTTCGGTTTCACGTAGGACGTTCTCTTTCCGCTTATTGGGTCGCCGTGCTTGATTTTTTTCCATCTTCCCTTACCTTAAATCTGGCCATAGAATTCGGTAGCAACCGTCGATTGAGCAAAATTAGTTCCAAAATGCTCCAAATTGTCATTAAAATTTGCAAAAACTACGTATCTGTCTGTTTTTAAAGCTTTTTTGTCTGCAAGAAGGGTTGGGATTAAAAAGGAGTGAATGAGGTAAAAGAGGCTAATAGAGGATTAATCCATGACAAATTTGCAAAATTAATGACATTTTTGGACAAAAAAATGCGAATAAAGATGGAAGAATGGAATATTGGAATAATGGAATGTTGGGTTATTTTTTGGTTTTGTTAAGAACCCATTATTGATGCATTCGCAAAAAGTCGTCACACCGGTGAAAACCGGTGTCCAGAGACATCGTAATATATTGAAATGACTGGATTCCGGTCGTTGCGACTCGCCCACCAGGAGTGGGTCCGCCTCGGGCGGAAAACCGAGCTTTCGCCGGAATGACGAAAAAGCGTTAATTTAGCCATTAGGTAAACCCCCGGCTCTGCCCTGGTTGTGGACATACTTGACACTGGGGGTTGCCATAAAAGGTTTAACAATGTCTTGCAACACGATTGTAAAAATTCACTTAGTTTTCAACTTGTTAAC
>JAGVBT010000094.1 GCA_020059605.1 Deltaproteobacteria bacterium | reverse complement strand
GGTGTGTCCTCCTTTCCATTGGGATTTGATTTTGTCCAAAATCTTCCCAAGAGGATAACACCCCTCTCTCTTTTTACACAAAAGATTTTACATTACCTCCCTAAGAATTGACACCTTAGTCGAACATAGGTTATTTTTCTTTGTGACCCCAGAGAGGAATTAGGATTTGCTGGCTCGTTCGGGGAACGAGCCCTACATTTCTGATTAGCGAACGGGCCCTGGTTTCTACAACACGTAGGGCGTGATCCCCGATCACGCCATCTGCGCCGTGTCGTATATGGCATAGCGTCAAAATGGTGCTGTAATCATGTGAGCCCAAGGAGTGAGCCATGAACCTGATCAAACCCATTACGGAGAGAAAGAGCATCAGAGCCTTCAAACCCGATCCGGTGCCTAAAGAAACGATAGAAGCTATCCTGAAATCGGCCATTCTCGCCCCTTCTGCCATCAACCTTCAGCCCTGGGAATTTGTCATTGTAACGGGAGAGGAGAGGGAGAGATTGAGCCGGAGACTCATCAAGGCATATAAGGAAAAAAAGATCTCCTGCGGACCCGGAAATGTCAAACCTATGCCCAAAACAGTAACCCAACGGGGAGCCAAAACCCTTGAGATGATGACCCCTTTCTTCGAAGAGATGAAAACCGATCTAAATCAATTCATCAATGAAGGGAGCTGTAATTTTTATGGAGCTCCAGTCGCCATTCTGATCTGTCTCGACGATTCTTTCCCCAAATCCCGTTTGGTGGACATCGGTCTGGTCCTTGGGTATCTCCTCCTGATTGCCCATGAATATGGATTGGGAACCTGTCCCATCGGTTTGATCACAGCCTATGAAGACGAGATCAAAGAGCTGCTCAATATCCCGGAGAATAAAATGGTAGTGATCGGAACCGCTCTCGGATATCCTGATTTGAAAAGCCCTATCAATCGCTTTAGGTCTCCAAGGGACGATATCGGAAATCTCATTCGATGGATCGAATGAAAAATACTCATCCATTAAGTCCAATACCTCTAAATGCCCAAATTGTGAGCTGCCACTAAAAATGCGATCGCATTTTTAGTGGCAGCTCATTTCATCTCACGTGGCATGCGGCGATAGAACCATTTGGCCTCTCGGTCAAGAGGGGTTCCTCTCGATCGCAGATATCCATTCGAAGAGGACATCGGGTATGAAAGTGGCATCCCGAGGGCGGATTGATCGGACTCGGAACATCCCCCTCTAAAAGGATGCGAGTTCTTTTTTTCAAAGGGTCAGTAGTAGGATTGGCTGAGAATAAAGCTTCTGAATAAGGGTGAATAGGGTTTTCATAAATCACTTCCTGATTTGCCCACTCCACGATTTTGCCCAGATACATCACCGCTACCCAGTCTGAAATGTATTCAATTAAGTTCAAATCATGGGAGATGAAGAGGTAGGTCAATCCAAACTCAGACTGAAGATCCTGTAAAAGATTGACAATCTGGGCCTGGATGGAAACGTCAAGACTGGAGACTGGCTCATCTGCAATGATCAATTTGGGTTGAAGGGCAAGGGCCCTTGCAATCCCGATTCTCTGTCGCTGCCCGCCGCTGAACTGATGGGGATAAAGAAACCGTTGTTCTTCCCTCAATCCTACCAATTTCAGCAGTTCGATTACTCTATCTTCAAGCTCCCTTCCCTTCGCAAGACCATGAATCACCAATGGCTCCCCGATGATGGAATCCACTCTTCTTCTCGGGTTGAGGGATGAATAGGGGTCCTGAAAAATGACCTGGATCTCTTGCCGCAATTTCTGAAGTCCATCTTTTCCGATTTCGAGGATATTTCTCCCCTCAAAAATAACCCTCCCTTCATCCGGATCCTCAAGTCTAAGGATCAACCTCCCAAGGGTGGACTTCCCGCAACCGCTCTCCCCCACCAGCCCCAGAGTCTCCCCCCTTCCAATTGTGAGATCCACGCCATCAACAGCCTTGACCCAGTCAGTCTTTTTCGTAAAAAAACCTCTCCGGATAGGATAATGTTTTTTTAATCCCTGAACGGTAACAATTGGATCACTCATAAAGCCAGCACCTGACCTGATGGTCCTCCTGCAGGTTGAATAATGGAGGATCTCCCTCTTTACATCGCTGAAAGGCACGGACGCAGCGGTCCTGGAATTTGCATCCCTTCGGCAGTTTAAGAAGGTCCGGAACCATCCCCGGGATCGCTTGAAGCCGCTTCCTTTGTCCAAAACCTTTCTTTTTGGGGATGGACTGGAAGAGACCAAGGGTGTAAGGGTGTTTTGGATTTTTGAAGAGGCCAACCACCGCTGAATATTCCACGACATGCCCGGCATACATCACACCCACATACTGGGCCACTTCTGCAACAACCCCCAAATTGTGAGTGATGAGAAGGATGGAGGACCCCACCTCCTCTTTAAGGCGATGGATCAGGTCGAGAATTTGAGCCTGGATCGTCACATCCAGGGCAGTGGTCGGCTCGTCGGCAATCATCAGTTTCGGATGGCATGAAAGGGCCATGGCAATCATCACCCGCTGTCTCATCCCTCCGCTCATCTGGTGAGGATATTCATTCACTCTTTTTTCAGGCGATGGAATTCCGACGAGCCGGAGCATTTCGATCGCGTGATCCCAGACCTCTTTTTTCTGAAGGCCCTGATGAAGCTGAATGGCCTCTGAAATCTGATCTCCCACTTTGAATACAGGATTGAGGGAAGTCATGGGTTCCTGAAAGATCATGGAGATCCGGTTTCCACGGATCTTTCGCATTTCCGATTCCGTTGCTTCAACGAGGTTTTTCCCTTCAAAACAGATGGACCCTTCCACAATCCGGCCGATCGGCTCCGAAATGAGCCGCATAATGGAAAGCGCCGTTACCGTTTTACCACATCCCGACTCCCCAACAAGCCCCAGGGTCTCACCTTCCCTCAATGAAAGGTTAACGCCGTCAACCGCCTTGACGATCCCCTTCCGTGTAAAGAAAAAGGTCTTAAGATCTTGGATTTCTAATAAGGGAGCCGCCATTACTCTTTCACCTTACGCCTTATGCCCCATTACCATTCACCTTAAACTCGGGTCCAGAATGTCTCTCAATCCATCTCCGAAGAGATTAAACCCCAATACCAGCATAAAGATAGCAAGACCCGGAAAAGCCGCTACATGAGGAGCATTCTGTATATACTGTCTTCCCTCGCTCAGCATGGCCCCCCACTCCGGTGTCGGTGGTTGCGCACCAAGTCCCAGAAAACCGAGGGCTGCTGCCTGGAGCACGGCTGTTCCCATTCCCAGAGTGGCATAGACGATGATCGGCGGAAGGGTGTTTGGAAAGATGTGAAGCGCGATGATCCTGAGATTGCTTCCCCCCAGAGACCTCACGGCCTGGACGAAAAGCTGTTCCTTCAGAGAGAGGACCGAGCTTCGGACAATCCTTGCATAATGAGGAATATAAACGATGCCAACTGCAATCATTGTGTTCAAAAGACTCGGCCCAAGGATGGCAGTAATGAAGATCGCCAGAAGGATGGCTGGAAAGGCAAGCATGATATCCATCGTCCGCATGATGGGTTCGTCTACCTTTCTTCCATAAAAACCGGATAGGAGGCCCAGGAGGGTTCCGGGTATCAGGGAAATTGAGACGGCAATAAGGCCGATGATGATTGAAATCCGGCTCCCATAAATCACGCGGCTGAGAATATCGCGTCCAAGGCTATCCGTGCCGAAGAGGTGCGCCCACGAGGGACCCTTCAGACGATTGATCGGGTCAGGGATTAAGGGATGATACGGTGAGATCCATGGTCCAATCACGGCCAGGGCCACGAGCATAGCGATGATGACGAGGCCCGCCATCGCTGATTTATTCTTTTTCAGTTCAACTAAGATCTCAGCCTTTTCCATCAATCCTAAGCCTCGGATCAAGATAAAAATAGAGGATATCCACAACGAGGTTCACCATCACCATGATCACGGAAAAGAAAAGGATGCATCCTTGCACCGCAGGGTAATCCCTGGCCATCAAAGAATCCACGACATATCGGCCCAACCCGGGCCATGAAAAAATGGTCTCTGTCAATACGGCCCCTCCGAGTAATAGGCCGAAGTTTAACCCGATAACAGTGATAATGGGTAGAAAGGCATTCTTCAAGGCATGTTTGAATATCACGGCTCCCTGGCTCAATCCCTTTGCGCGGGCTGTCCGGATGTAGTCTTTTGAGAGAACCTCCAGCATGCTTGAGCGGGTCATCCGGGCGATGATGGCCATAGGAATGGTGGAAAGGGTGAAGGCTGGGAGCACAAGATGTTTCAACGCATTGAGGAAAAGCTGGAAATCTCCGGTCAGTAGGCCATCGAGAAGCACCAGTCCGGTCATGGAATGATAATCCAGCCCCATGGTGAACCGGCCCATCAGTGGCAGAAGCCCTAGTTTCACCGAGAAGAGATACATCAGCATTAGGCCCAGCCAGAAGATAGGCATCGAAATCCCCACCAGGGCCATCACCATGGAAACATAGTCAAAGGTCGAAAACTGCCTTGCAGAGGAGATGACCCCTGCAAGAATACCGATGCAACTTGAGATGATCATCGCGGCGATAGAAAGTTCTACGGTCGCCAGAAACCGGACAAAAATCTCCTGTGAGACAGGGACATTTGAACGGATGGACCTTCCCATGTCCCCTTTTAAAAGGTTCTTGACGTAGATGTAATACTGGTAGGGATAGGATTGGTCGAGTCCCAGTTTTTCGCGGATTCTTGACACATCTTCGGGTGAGGCAAATTCACCTACAAGAAGATGGGCGGGGTCTCCGGGGATGAGGCGAACCATAAGAAAGACCAGAACGGAGACCCCGATCAGGATGAAGATGAGGTGGAATAAACGTCTCGAGATAAACCTTGCCAATCAGTTCCTACTTCTCCTTCCATACCATTTGGAATGAGTTCAACCCGTTGGGACGGAGTGGAACATCTCGAAGTTTCTTATTATGGACCCTTACAATGGTCGAATGGACCAGGGCCACCCAGGGCGCCTCCTCACGGAAGATCTCCTGGGCCCTCAAATAGCCCTCGGACCGTTTGGCCTTTTCAAAAACCGATTGGGCATCCTTCACTAATTTGTCAAACTCTGCATGTTGCCAAAATGCGATATTGGCCGCAGGAGGCTTTGTATTATCAGAGTGAAGCAGTCCGTAGAGAAAATTATCCGGATCTGCATTTCCTCCCAGCCATCCCAACATGCACAGGTCATGCTCTCCCTTGGAGGTCTTATCCAGATAGACTCCCCATTCGTGCCGGATGATCTTGGCATTGATTCCAACTGCAGCCAGATAACTCTGAATGAGTTCAGCTGTTTTAACCGGTTCAGGCATATAGGCCCTCGAAACAGGCATGGCCCAGAGTTCGATATCAAACCCTTTGGGATAACCCGCTTTGGCAAGGAGGTCCTTTGCCTTCTGGACACTAAAATCATAATCCACAATTTTGTAATTGTAACCCCAGATGCTGGGCGGGTAAGGACTCTTGGCCGGAATGGCCAGGCCCCGGAAGATCGTCTTGACAATGGTGTCTTTGTCAATGGCATGAGCAATGGCCTGCCGGACCAGTTTGTTGCTGAGAATGGGCTTCTTCGTATTCATGGCGAGATATCCCACATTGACGCTGGGACGCTCGATGACCTTAAAGTTTGGATTGGTTTTTGCCATCTGGATGGAATCGGGATCGAGATCATCCGCAATGTCAACCGCTCCGGTCTGGAGCGCCATGAAGCGAGCGGATACTTCGGGGATTGACTTGAGAATGACCTTATCCAGATGGGGTTTTTGACCCCAGTAATCTTCATTTCGTTCGAGGATGATCTGATCGTCTTTGATCCACCGCACAAACTTAAAAGGTCCTGTCCCTACGGGGTTTCGACCGATATCCTCTTTAAATTTTTCAATGGCAGTAGGCGAGAGAATGGGACAGAGCCAGAGGGCCAGGTTGGCCACGAGGGGGGCAAAGGGTTTCTCAGTCCTCAGGGTGACCGTGTAATCATCAATGATCTTCACCTCTTTGACTGGTCCAAGGCCTAAAGCTGGAAACCTCCATGTCCCATATTTGTGAAACGGATGGGTTTTGTCAATGACCCGATCGAAGGAAACCTTTACGGCGTTGGCATTAAAGGGAGTCCCATCATGAAACTTAACGCCCTTTCTTAACTTAAAAGTCCAGACAAGTCCGTCTTTTGAAACCTCCCAGGAGGTCGCCAATTGGGGCTCAACATCCATACTGTCCTTCCTGAACATCACAAGGTTTTCAAGGACTTGAATCCCTGCCTTAATGGATTCTCCGTCCGTCGCCTGAGCAAGATCAAGAGTGACCGAATCGCCTCCCCTTCCCCATGTAAGAGTCCCCCCTTTTACCGGAGTCTGCGCAAAAAGCATGGCTGGAAATACCAGCGCCCCTGTCAACAGCATAAAAACCATTTTAAATCTTCTCATCATCTTCCTCCTTCCCTGTTTCGTTTAGCTTTAAAATTTTGGATTCTGAAACCCCCATTCCGAACCAAGTTTTCAAAATTCAATGGCCTTTCACGATACCAGATCAAATTGCAATCTTTCTTCCTTAACAAGTAGATCTTCTTGGCATGAAAATCATAATAATTCAACATTCTCAGAATAGCAAGGTTTGCTAAAAGATGGGCGGAGATGCAGGTTTCAAGATAATCTCCTTGACCAATTTCATCTGCCACTTCTGTGATGAAGTCTGCTGTGGTGATATGGGGGTAACAATAGGAATAATTCGTCTTTTGAAAACGTTTTTGAAGAGGGAGACACTGAAAGGTATTTCCAAATGGTGAACCCTTTTTTAACCAACGGCCTCTGTATTTCCAGTATCTTTCGGCAAAGGTATCGTTCCATTTTTTGATTTTATCATCTTCTAAAATGACGCCTTCAATCCAACGCTTCAAGACCATGGAACGTTTTCTCCGAGACGAACTCAACTCCCCCTCGAGAAAGGGAAGGTAAAAGAAAAACATAGACCTGGGGATCCACCACTCCCGAAATCGGAAGGGCGCATAGCCTGAAAAAGGCTGTTCCCATTCATGAGAAGGAAACCCATGGCTGTCTATACAGATATCCGGAAGCCATCGCTCCCATATCCCTGGTTTGACCTTGGCTTCTCCAAAATGGGTTTCCGGATTAAAATATTCTTTGTAATATTCCTGGCCTGCTTGATTATATCGCCCTGCATGAAGTTTATCAGTTGGGGTCAACCTCATCATCTCTTCCAGAATGACCATGCCATCCACATTCTCCATTGGGTTGACAATAACATTGACGCTCTTTAAAATCTCCCGGCAGGTTGGCTCTGTGGCAAGAAGATGGGATAGCTTAAACCCTGCGTTTGTGCTTGACACTTCGTTGGCATGATGACGGCAATTAATGAAGACCGTAGGATTGAATGTCATTCGTTTTGCATGGGAGACATGGGTGCTCGGGCATGGATAAAGGTTTTCAATGGAATAAAGGGGAAGTCCCCTAAAAGAGGTCCCTTCTTCAACAATATGAGCGCTTGGAAAGCCGCTTAAAGAACGGAGAAGACTTACGCCCTCTTGATAATGAATAGGTTTCCCCATCGGGACATCTGCCTGCCCGTTTTTCCCATTTAAAGACCTCTTTCGCTTTTGAAAACCAGAGTTAAAGACAACTAATCGAAGCCCCTTCTTTCTTGGGCCATTCTCTTTTAACATTTCAATCAAACTAAAGGAGGTATCATTCATATTTTGAAACGATTTGATCCGATTTTTTAGATAATCGAAGTCTCTTTTCCTTTCAGGTTCTATGGACAGATCAAGTCCTGCTTTTGACTTCTCAAAGATGATCCCATTTAAATGAACATGGATTGTTCTATCTTTTTCGGAAGGTTGGAGGGCTTCGGATGAATGAACCAATGTCACTCTCATTTTTCCGTTCTTCCCTCTGAAGTTGGGATGAATGACAGGAAGAACCCTTCCGGGGGCTGAATCTTTATAACCTTGTTGCTTCAAATAGATGGAGAAGAAATCCAGAGTAACAAAATAGATTTCTTCATGAAGGGCCTCAAGGGGAGAGATCCGTTCCTCTCCTATCCCCAGTGTTTCAATGGGATAATCGAAATAGATGTCAAACCGGAGCTCTTCAAAGATTGGACGGGAAGAGCGGGAGGGGTGCCCTGAAAAGGTGCGGTCTGCTTCTTTTTGTATCAGGGTCAAGATGTCGTTTTGATAAATCTCCCAGATTTTTTCCATTCCGGTCTTTACCCTTTCGTCAATCACCTCCTCATTGTCCGCTGTCATTTTCACCCAGCCCGTACCCGGATGGGTTCTTCCTGATTTCGGGAAAAGGGCGATGTAGGGTTTTGTGACCCATTTGGGTGAAAATTCATTTTCATAAATCATTCTATTCCTGTGCCAGCCTCTAACCCGATAGGTTTCTCCCATGTTCGAATCCATTTTGAATTCAATCTTCTCTTTCGAAATGGAAAGAGGCTTAGCCAAGATTTCATCAATAGGAAAGATCTCCTGAAGCCAGCGTACAGGTTCTTCTAATCCCTTATTTTTGAACCCTTTAAAAGCGATTTCCATCCTGTCAATTTTTTTCTTGTCAATCTTCTTTAAAACGACTTCTTTCATCCAGCTTAATCCCGGTTTATAGGCATTTAAAACAGTGATGTCCATTTTATTTTTTTGAATGTCGAGATCGGTCAGCCATCTTTCAATCTCTTTCTTAAAATCCTTTCTCATGTTTTCATGCCTTGCCATAAGAATTTGGATCACAATGGATTTGGGTCGGGTCATCCTGCTCATGAATCCTTTTTTCAATAAGGCCATGATCTCTTTTCGTTCATCAGGAATGGTGTAATCCCTGGTTAATTTCTTCGAAACCTTCCCGTTCTGCTTTTTGAGTATGTGCCCCTTGAGCTTTTTAAAAAATATTTTAATCTCTTCAAATAGTTGATCCTTGATTCCTGTTGAATCGGTTGGGAGAAGGCTGAGATATTTCAAGACTTTCTCCAATCCCTCTCCCTTTCCGCAAATCAGGATGTCCGGCTTCTTTTTTTCTGAGGGGAGGAGATGTATGCCTCCCTCTCCTTCTATTTCGAAGACGTCTTTCAATCCTGGGAGGTGAAGTTTCTTTAAGTCTCCCCTATCACCAATGAAAATGAAATCCTCTCCGTTATCGGGTTTTTGGGTGAGCGGGAAAGCGAGAGGAAGGGAAAGATGAAGGCTTTCCAGCCCTAATCTCGCAGAAAAATTAACGACTTCAACTGCCGTAGCAAGGGTTAGATGACTAAAGAGACAGATTTTATAGGAGAAAAGATATGGCAATATCTTTCTTGAGGAACGGCAATAGAATCCATATGGAGAGAAGGGATTCAAAAGGTCGAACCCCGTCCTATTAACATCTTCCTTGAAACGGAAGGTCTTACTTCTCTCTCCCTTTTGTGAGTTCAAAGAAAACCTCATGCTTTTAATATTTATGACCAATTCAATTTCATCATTTCCGCTTAAATAATAGCTATTTTTATCCTTTGCATCATCCATTCTTTCAAGCTCGTGATTCAATCCAATAAATAGATGATGATTGAAAGAAGGCCCCTGCCCTTCCCCTGCTTTTGCCAATGGAAGGTCCATGGCCTGTGTTTCAAATCCTATAGAAGCAGCCAGGTCTATTAAAGCGCTTAATATCATTGGAGATGCACAGGAGGGGGCGAGATGGAGCTGAAGGTCAACGGTATCAATGAATCCGTCTCTGTCCCGGTCCAAAAAGATTTTTGAGCTAAATTCGTTTATATTCATCCGCAGGAGGACAATTATCACTTAGAATAAGGCTTGTCAATGCCCTGATTTTACGTCACCTCCAGTTTCCGTCACCTATCTTTCTATTTGATCTGAAGGTAAACCTATGTTAAGGAAAATATATGGCAGTCAATCCAAAGAAGGCAACCACGGTTATTCTTCTCAGGAATAAGGAACCGGCGGGGTATGAAATCTTTCTTCTCCGACGCCACGAAAAGAGCAGTTTTATGGGGGGGAATTTTGTCTATCCTGGAGGAAGGGTGGATCGGGAAGACGGGTCTTTGGAATTGTGCTCCTATTCCAGAGGGATCACATATGAAGACGCCCACCGGATTCTTGGAAGGACATCCTCCCCGGAGGAGAGCTTTGCCCACTGGATTGCGGGAATCCGGGAACTTTTCGAGGAAGCAGGCATCCTTCTCGCCTATGACCATGCAGGGAATCCTTTCGAATATAAAAATGAGGAGGAGAGGCGACGATTTATTAATTATCGGGATCAATTACAGAAGGGAAATACAACCATCTGCCAGTTCGCAAAGGAGTCAAATATTCTCCTTGCGCTGGATCAACTTCATTATTACGCCCACTGGATAACACCGGAGGCAAGGTCTGAAAGATTTGATACTCGCTTCTTCCTGGCCCGCCATCCCGAAGGGCAGGAAGCAAGTTATGATCAAAAAGAGACCATCGAAGGAATCTGGTTATCTCCGCAGAGGGCTCTTGAAGAGAATTTAAATAGGAAAATAGCCTTAAGCCCCCCTACCCTGAAGACATTGGAAGATCTCTCAACATTTAAAACGATTGATGATGTCTTCACATCTTTGAAAAAGAATGTGATCCACCCTATTCTTCCAACCCTTACAAAAATTTCCGGAGAACCCACTCTCCTCTTCCCCTGGGACCATGAATATGAGGCTTTTCAGAGGAGCGATCACCCTTCATCGATCAATCACGGAAGACCTTCAAAACCCGGTGCCAACACGACTCGCCTCATCTTAAGAGAAGGCATCTGGTATCCCTACTGCCGCACCAAATAGCAAAGAGCATAGCGCACTGGGCATAGCGAATTTAATCAATTCATTCGTTACAACCCAATCTCCTTATTTCCCTATTTCCTGGTTTCCTGGCTTCCTTATTTCCCTATCTCCCCATCACCCCATCTCCCTAACATCTATTTCCTTCTTTCTCCTGTCCCTCGACATCCCCCAGATCAGGCATTGGGTTCTGAACTTGCAATAGAGTTTTGGATCGATGCATTCGCAGCATTCCTATCCTATTCCCTCACCGTACCCAGAGGGTAAATCCAAGGATGCCGATGAGGGCCGAAAGAATGATTTCAAAACGTCGCTGACTGATTCGCCGGTTGATTTTCAGACCAATCAAGATTCCTGCAATGGCAAAAGGCACAGCCGCTACAGAGGTCTCAAGCACCGAATCGGTAAGAAGGTCGTGGTACTTATAAGTTCCAATAATGATGGCATTAGCAAACAAAAAGAAACTCTGGAGCATGCCTACGACTTGTTCCTTTGCCCAGGGTTTTAGCGCAGCGTATACCACCACTGGCGGCCCATCGGTCCCAAAAGCTCCACCCAGAATGCCACTTAAAAAACCTGTTGGAATCGCCCATAACCTTGAAAAGGTTAATTTTACTCTGGGAGTAACGATTTTATAAACAGAAAACAGGATAAGCACTGTTCCAAGAATCTTCATGATGAGTCCGGGCTCCTCACTCTTTAAGAGTAATGCACCCAGAAAGACACCTGGTATTGCTGCGGCGATTAAGAAGAGAGAATGATCCCACATGAGGTCTTTCCTTAGCATAAAAATGGCTGGGATTCGGTTAACCGTATAGCAGAGAACAACAACGGGAGCGGCCCATTGGGGGTCTGAATAGAGAAGGACAAGAGGCATGGAAAGCAGTGCACCGCCAAATCCGGCCAAGCCCTGAAGCAAGGCGCCTGTGAAGATGATCAGGACTGTAGGAAATAAATATTCAGACATCATTTACCCTACTTCTATTTCTTTCTTTCTTCGGTCTCTCGACATCTCCCAGATGAGGCACTGGGCCCTGAATTTGCAGTAGAGTTTGGGATCAATACACTCACAACAATGGTCGATGTTAAGGCATTGACAGCATTCCTGGCAAAACCCGGATTCGTATTTCTGGCAGGTGGCGATGGCCTCAATATCCGGATGATTCCTGCACTTCATCTTTTTTCACTCCCGGCAAGACTTTCCACCACGGGTCTTCCTGACTTTAAACCTTTTCGAAACAGGACGAACCCTGAGCAGAACATACGTCGCCCCTGCCCCACCATCACATTTCCTTGCGCTTGAATAGGCAACGACCCATTTCCGCCAAGGACCGCGCGTCAGCCATTCTTCCACCTTTCTCTTTAACACCGGCTCTGCGGGCGAGGAGAGACCGCGCCCATGGGTTACTGAGAGGCCTGTTTTCCCGTGGGTCACGGCCCATTTCATAAACTGATCAAATACTTCTCTGGCTTCCTCTGCGTTGAGCCCGTG
>JAGVBT010000030.1 GCA_020059605.1 Deltaproteobacteria bacterium | reverse complement strand
GCACCCTCCTGCTCCCCGCACTCGGTCGGCCGAACCATTCATTCCTCACTCATCAATTTTCGCTGAATCATGGTCGGGGCGAGCCGATTTGAACGGCCGACCTCCTGCTCCCAAGGCAGGCGCGCTAACCAGGCTGCGCTACGCCCCGACGTCTAAAATTCCAATAACCAAATTCCACACACCAAATAATAACCAATTGACTAATGTTCAAATGAACAAATCACAGGAGTTTCTCACATTTTTTAACACAACTCTCAAAATATTCCAATGGCTTTTTAACCTGTGCAGTTTTTTAAAAGCTTTCTCAATTTCCTCAACGCTTTGCCCCGGTGGCTCACCCTGTTTTTTTCTTCGAGCCTGAGCTGGGCCATTGTCTTTCCGAACCTGGGAAAGATGAAGATCGAGTCATATCCAAACCCCCTTTTCCCGATCTCTTTAAATCCAATCCTCCCCCTGCACGATCCCTCGGCTGCCACCTCCCATTCGTCCGGCGATGCCACCGCAATCGCGCATTTAAACGCCGCACCTCTCTTTGAAATCGGTATGCCGTCCAACGCCTCCAGGAGCTTTTTTCGGTTTTCCTGGTCCGATGCCTTCTCTCCGGCATATCTGGCGGAATAGACTCCGGGCGCCCCTCCCAGGGTATCCACTTCCAGCCCGGAATCATCCGCAAGGGCCGGCCTTCCGAAGTAGGTTGAATAATACCGGGCTTTCTTCAGGGCATTCTCAACAAAACTCCTTCCATCCTCTTCCACTTCGGGAAGGTCCTCAAAATCCATCAGGCCCCGGGCCCGGAATCCCAGGCTCTTCAGGATCCTCCGGATTTCTCTCAATTTACCCCGGTTTCTTGTCGCAACGATTATTTCCGGTTTTCTTTTGGCGATCATCTTTCTCCTTCAAGAGATTCCTTTTGTAAGGCCGTAAGCTTTTTTATTCCTTTTTCCGCAACCCTGATCAACACATCCATCTCTTTTTTCGAAAACACGGCGTTTTCCCCAGTTCCCTGAATCTCCACAAACTCTCCGGACCCGGTCATGACCACATTCATATCGACCTCGGCCCGGGAGTCTTCCGCATAATTTAAATCGAGCAGAATCCTCCCATCCACCTTGCCGACACTCACGGCTGCAACGGATTTGTGAACGGGAATCTTCTTAATCGTTCCCTTTATCACCATTTTTCGAAAAGCATCGACCAGCGCGACATAGGCCCCGGTGATGGATGCGGTTCGGGTTCCTCCATCGGCCTGAATCACATCGCAATCGATCCAGACGGTCCTCTCTCCAAACCCACTGAGATCGGTCACCGACCGAAGAGAGCGGCCGATCAATCGCTGGATCTCAAAAGTCCGGCCGCTTCCCTTGCCCGATTCCCTTGGTGTACGAGTGTTTGTTGAACGGGGAAGCATGGAGTATTCCGCTGTCACCCATCCTTTGCCCGTATTTCTTAAAAAGGGCGGCACCCTCTCTTCCACGCTAGCCGAGCAGATCACCTTCGTATCCCCCATCTCAATGAAAACCGACCCCTCCGCATGTTTCATGTAATTCCTGGTGATCTTTAATGCTCTTAAAGCCTCAGGCTTTCTTCCGTCCGAACGCTTCACGGGTTCTCTCCTTTGATCATCCTCCATATCCCAATTATCTCCGACTCAGAGGGATTATGCAATGTGCAATTCCATATGCCTTTTCCACTCCTCCAGAGAAGCAGTTTTGATGAAGGGCCTTGCTTCTTCCTCGGTCATGGTCGGGTTCTGATATCTGATGCCGAAGAACCGGCACATTGCAGCAAACAAATCGGTATTATCGACATGGCGCCCCAGTCCCAATTGTTTTGCCCGGTAGCCATAGGAAAGAAGGATCTGATCTTCTCCCGTATGATTTGAGGAGGTAAATCCCACGTTCCCCCGCCTCAGTAAAGGGAGACTTTCTATCCCCACCCCTTTAACTTTCGGGTAGAGGCTATGAGCCAGAATCATCCCCATCACACCATCCGGCTGAATCAGATAATCTCCATGAAAAGGTTTGTAATCGGGCTGCATGGCAGCCTGAATCATGGAGACCTCTTCATTTGTGATTCGGAAAGTGGTAAAATGTTCAAAGATATCCTTAATCTCTCCCCGGGTGCTATCTCTCTTCAATCGTGTTTTTATCACTTCAAAGGAGGCTTTGACGGACTGATATTTTTTCAACGCCTCGGTGGAATCATTATATTCAGGGCCGGTTCCGTTAATGCCCCAGCCCGAAGTTCCATGATCCGAGGTGACGATGACAAGTGTCTTCGGATTGATCTTCAGATACTCATTGATGACGGTCAAGGTCAAATCGAGCTCATAGGTATCAAGGATGGCAGCCCAGGCGTCATTCGAATGACTGGCATGGTCTATTCTCCCTGCCTCCACCTGTAAGATAAATCCCTTCGGATTCCTCGAAAGTTTCTGCAAGGCAATCCTCGTCATCTCCGGCAACGATGGCTCTCTTTTTCCCAGTTCCTCCTGATTGAGCCTGTCTAAATAATAGCTCATGTGCGAGGGGCTAAAAACACCCAGAAGGGGCTTGGAAGAGGAAAGGATCTCCGATGAGAGAAGGTTGTTCCTTTCTCTGATCACATCGTAGCCCCCATCAGAAAAGGTTTTAAAAAGGTCATTCCCGTCTTTTCTTCTCGAAGGATCAAAAGCTCTGCTTCCGCCGCCGAGGAGGACTTCCGGTTTGAACTTGAGGTAATCCAGCGCAATGGCCTCCTCATTGTCTCTTTGAATCTGGTGAGACACCCATGCCGCAGGCGTCGCATGGGTCAATCGTGTTGTAGTCACCAGGCCACACCCGTGTCCCTGCTCCTTGAGAAGTTCCATAATAGTCTTTAGCGGTCTTCCGTCAGGAAGGGAGGCCAGGACCCGGTTTGTTGTTTTCGATCCCGTGGACCAGGCAACTGACGCAGGGGCGGAGTCTGTTACAATGCTCGAAAGACTCTCCGTGGACATATATCCAACAACGGAATGAACATCTTTCATCTTCGAAAAAAAATTCGTCTCTTTTTCTCCATGAACTCTTGTCCTGATCTGATGCACCCCCTTGATAACGCCCAGAGGCATTCCATCTCCCACCACAAAGACCAGTCCCTCGCCTCCAGAAGTGAAAAACGGACCGGGGCTCCCTCCATGTCCCACACCGGGGAGCAGGGTGCAGATAGCCCCTGCCCCCATGATCTTGAACAGATCTCTTCTGCTCAAACCCGACATTTTTTCTTCATTCCTTCTTCCTGTTTTTCCCATACTCAAATCTCCTTTTTTCCCCTTCCCCAGGAGAGAAAGATAGCAACCAGCCCGATCACGATGACCAATCTCCAGACATCCTGAATGCCTTCCAGGGAGGGGCCTTCCCCTGCCGGTAAGGCTGCGGGAATTCTGAAAGCGATCACCATCTCCGCAAAGGCCACGCCGATCACCATCCCCAGGTTCCTTGCCAGGGCTAAAAAGCTGGAGGCCACGCCTACATTCGCCTTCGGAAGGGACCCAAGGATGGCGCTGTTATTGGCCGGATTGAAGAATCCGATTCCGACTCCGAGCGCGACCTGTCTCCATAAGATATCGTAATAGCTGGCCTCTCCCTTGAGAAAAACAAAAGACATCACCGCCAGGGAGGTAAGAATCAAACCGAGGGTGGCAGGAACCCTTACCCCGGCTCGATCCGAGACCTTGCCGCCGATCGGTGCCATGACCATCACGGTCAGGGCGACAGGGAAGATGAGCATTCCTGTCTCGGATGGAGAATATCCCACGATATCCTGAAGGAAGAAGGGGATGACGAAATTGTGAGCTCCGTTCAACCAGAAGGAGAGGAGGCTCGCCCCGAGGGAAGAAATAAAAAGCCTCTTTTTAAAGATCTTCAGATCGACCAGGGGGGAAGAGGAACGACGTTCGATCGAGATGAACCATCCGAAGCAAATCAGCGCCAAAACGATCCATCCCCAGAAGAAATGCGTGCCCCCCCGGCCCACCCGGTTGAGAAAAAGGAGGAAAGAAGTCACAAAGAGAAAAAACAGTAAAGCGCCCGGAAGGTCCAGATGCATCCTGCCGGCGACCCCATCCCCTTTGAGTATCTTGAGACAGAGAACGGTTCCCATGATTCCAATGGGAAGATTGATGAAAAAGATCCACCGCCATCCCAGGTGTTCAACCAGAAAACCTCCGATGAGTGGTCCGGTGATAAACCCCAGGGAGACGACGGAGCCGATCATTCCCAGGGTTTGGCCCCGGTCTTTTTCGGGAAATGCGGTGGTGATGATCGCAGGGCCGATGGCCATCAATGCGGAGGCTCCCAGTCCCTGTATCACCCTTGAACCGATGAGGAAATCGATGGCAGGGGAAAAACCGCAGAGGGTTGACCCCAGGGTAAAGGTCAGGAAACCGAGGAGAAAGATCTTCCCGCGACCGAACAGGTCAGCCAATCTTCCCATCAAAAGCAGGCATCCCGTGATGACGATCAGATAGGCCATCACGACCCATGCCACTGCCTTCAGGTCGGTATTTAACGACCGAACGATCGTGGGAAGGGAGATGCCCACAATGCTGGCATCCAGCGTGGACATGAAAACCCCGATGGAGATGGTGAACGTCACCTGCCAACGGCGGTCGATTCCTATCACGGACATAAAAACGATTTAAACAAATTTCGGTTCGTTATGCAAGGAAACGGAGGACAGGGGGTGGGGCCGGGTTGAAACGGGGAACAAGAATGGTTATGATATGAATTGTGATTTTTTACACAACTGGATCCAAAAAGGAGCAGAGAAGATGAATGAAACGATGGAAAACAAGAAATTCACAGGCGGTTCGAAATATGTGCTTGATGAGGAGTTGGCCAATATCGTTAACATCTCGATGGCGCTTGAAATGCCCCTCCTGCTAAAAGGAGAGCCTGGAACGGGCAAGACCATGCTGGCCCATGCCATTGCCGAAGCCCTTCGCATGAGGTTGATTGTTCTCAATGTCAAATCGAGTATGAAGCTGATCGACGCCCTCTACCAGTATGACACCCTGACCCGGCTCAATGACAGCCGCTTCGGGGATTCCAAAAGGGACGTCAGCAATATCGAAGAGTATATCAAGATGGGCAAGATCGGACAGTCCTTTGTGTCGGTGGAGAAGGTGGTCCTCCTGATTGATGAAATTGATAAAGCCGACACCGACTTCCAGGATGACATGCTCGATGTGCTCGACCAGATGGAGTTCGATATCATTGAGATCGACAAAACCATTAAGGCAAGTACCCGGCCGGTCATCATCATCACTTCCAATGCCAAGAAAGACCTCTCCGACCCGTTTCTTGGAAGATGCAATTTTCACCACATCGCCTTTCCGGAACCCGACATGATGAGAAAGATCGTACAGGTCCATTTCTCCGGAATCGACAGGGAGCTCCTGGAAAGCGCCGTCAGGGCCTTTTACCGCCTCAGAGAGATCAAGGGCGTCGAGAAGAAACCTGCCACCAGGGAGCTCATCAACTGGATCAGGGCGTTGAGATCGGATCCCGACTTCCGGGTAAAGGATCTGGTCAAGGGAGAAGTTCCCTATTTGGGTGTTCTCTTCAAGAAAAGCCCCGACTATGCCGTGGCTCAAAATGCAGTGGCAAGGTTTAGGGTATAAGGGAGATCGGTAAAGGTTACGAAGCCCGTTTCGTAATTCGGTAACGGTTACGGAAAAAGAATTAAAAAACGATAAACGTAGCCTTTAATGAACGATACAGGCCTCGTTGCCGTTACCGTTGAACGAAGTCCTTATTTTAAAAACAAATATGTTCGTCGACTTCTTCTACACATTAAAAAAAGTGGGCATCCCGGTTTCTCCGACCTCTTTTTTAAGGCTCCAGAAAGCCTTGAACATGGGGTTGGTCAATTCCCTGGATGACCTCTACACAGCCGCCCGGACGATCCTCGTCAAGAGCGAAAGGTATTTCGATCTTTACGATCAGGTTTTTGCCCATCGCTTCCAGGGGGTTGAGTTAAAGGACCCGGACGCCTTCGAACTCACAGAGGTCACCCGGGCGCTCCTCGAAGAGTGGCTGAAGAATCCCAAAGAACTGGCTGAGCTCCTCGGAATCAAAGAGGAGGAATTAAGCAAACTGACGCCTGAGGAACTGGTTCAATATTTTCTCGACCGTTTAAAGGAACAGACCGAAGCCCATCACGGTGGAGGCAAATGGATCGGGACGGGAGGGACCTCCCCGGTCGGACACTCGGGGTACCATCCGGGAGGCATGCGGGTCGGCGGGATTTCCCGAAACAAGTCAGCCGTGAAAGTGGCGATGGAGCGAAGGTACCGGGACTACTCGGTCGATGGCCCTTTCACCGAATCTCAGATGAGCGAAGCCCTGAAGAGATTAAGGAACATGGTGCCTTACGGGCCCAAGGACAGGATCAATGTCGAAAAGACCATTTATGAGACAATGAAAAATTGCGGGGAGATTGAGATTGTTTTCGACCGAAGCCTGAAAGACCGTCTCAAAGTCGTCCTGGCAATCGATAATGGCGGATGGTCCATGGACCCCTATATTGCGCTGGTTCAAACCCTTTTCAACTATGCCCGGGCCCAGTTTAAATACCTGAAGACTTTCTTTTTTCACAACACGATCTACGACTATCTCTGGGAAGATCCTCCGAGGCGGTCCAAACCCTTTTCCGTTGAGGAACTGGTTCGACTCGACCCCGAAACAAGGTTGATCATCATCGGGGATGCGAGCATGGCTCCCTATGAGCTCTTATCCACGGACGGCTCGATCTATGTGGGGGAGAGATCGGGGAAACCGAGTTACATGAGGCTCCAGTTCATCGCTCAAACCTTCCCCCATTCGGTCTGGATCAACCCGGTCCCCCCTGCGGAATGGCCATACACCAGGACGATCCTCCACATTCAAGAGATCTTCCCCATGTTCGAGCTCACCCTCGACGGCCTCGAAAAAGCCGTAGCCCATATGATGCGATAGAATTAAAAAAAGAGTAACAATTTAGCCTTTTGAAAAGAAGGGGCTCACGAGTCAATGGATCAAAAGAATCATCATAAAATCCCCTCGGTTTCGAGTCGCAACGACTTTAATCCCCCTCGGTTGCGAGTCGAAGCGACTTTTCCCAAGGGGGAAATCCCTATCGCCTCCCTTTGGCAAAGGGAGGTGGCCTGCCTGCGCGAAGCCGCTTCGGCGAAGGCAGGGGAGGGATTTTATGAAGTTTTTCAAACCGCCAAAGCGTTACGGGAGATTTAGGTAATGGGAGGTAAGCCTATTATGAACAAAAAAGGATTCACCCTGATTGAAATTATTGTCATCATTGTCATTTTGGGTATCTTGGCTGCGGTCGTCATACCCAAATACCTTGATTTATCAAAAACAACCGAAAAGGCAATAGCCGACCACCTGGTAGGGACAATGAGGTCAGCCCTGACACTCTATTACGTCAACTGGATAGCCAAGCAGAAGGGAACTCTAAAAGACTTCAGAGATAATATCTCGATCCCTAATTTCGTTAAGGTGCCTGATGACAGTATGGGAATCACTGGTTCGGAAACCCTCATCTTAGAAGGACATATGACTTCTCGATTTGTAACAGATAACCCCTCTTCAATTAAAGATTACACCCAGGATGGCTCAGGAAGGCATCTCCGATTTGTTTTTAAAAATGGAGCCATTTTGAATGTCTACTTTGACAGAGAGAAACCTGCAATCGATGTCGATTATACAGGCTTCAATTAAACCGATAGAACCCCATGGGGGTCAAAATATACTCTTTTACACCAGCTTGATGGAAAAACCTGTTAAGAAAATAGTACATCACGAATTTATGATTTTCATCGAGTTGGGTGATCTTCTCCCCCTCGGCATGGGATAGAGCAGGAAAATAGGAAGGATCAAAAGCAATCTCCCCATAAAAACTCTTCCGATCCAAATCCTCTTCTCTCAATTTTAGGTCAAAAATATTTAGAACCCTCAAGACCAACTCTCTTTCTTCAAGCGTTAAAAAGATGAACCTCCCAAAAATTCCATAGGCCCTTCTCTTCCCCGAAGGGATAAGCGCAATATGCCTGTTTCGATAAGGATTCTCCCCAAGCGTCCTGTAGAGGTCAAGAACCTTTTCTCGCTTCTCGAGAGAAAAACTGTATATCCTAAAGAAACTGGAATCAAATTTCACATGCCCCCCCTCTAAACGCCCGGGCAGGTGACCATCTTTATACTCAAAATAATGGATTTCTGTGCCAACGTCTAAATAGACGAGGAAGGGCTTGATGTAAGTGGAATATCTCATGGAGACCGTATAGGAAAGAAAAAGCGCAAGGGCAGTCAGGACTATCCATTTCAGCCATTGATTATGTAAGGCGGTTCGAATGGTCATCAAATAGATGAAACCATGGATGTTTAGGATGACGGCCCCATTTTTAAGCGTGTAGGTGACAATTCCAAAGGAAGGGTCCACGAGACATGTAAGCGAGAGGATCCCAAAGGACACCCAGAAGAATACCTTCCATCTTCTTTTCAGGAACGCTTTAACCTCCTCTGGGTTCTTGGTGCACATGAGAACATGAAGGATCCCTATGGCTGCAAGAAAATCATACGCAAAGGGTCCTCCGTCGGAGAGGCATTTGACTATGGAATTGAAAGAGAGGACACATAGAATCGATATTCCTGTTTGGTTCCTGTCCTCCCATCGATAAACGATTCCCGGGACGAGAAAGAGGCTGAGAAGGATAACGGAGAGAATGGAACATAGCGTTACATATGGATAAAAGGCCGGGATGACATCCACAAACACCCTTCCATCATCCATGTTTTTCAATGCCTGCTCAAACCCCAGGAGATGACCCATTTGATAAAGATATAATTTGGATGTATGGATATGCGGAAAATAATTGACGGAATTATAAATTCCCTTGAAGTGGTAATGGTGGGCCTCCACCGGAAGCGAATATGTTTTGATATAGTGGAGATACGATCCGATGGAGGCCACCATTCCCAAAACCACGAAAAACACGAATGGCTTTCCGGCCCATCGAGTCCACCTTGGCCCGCTTCCTCTCCTCCTTCTCAGAAAAAGGAGGAAAAACAAAACCGTGGCGTAGAGGAGCAGAAAATATACCTTACCTCCTGACACACCATGGACGAACATGCTCAGGATGAAATGGGAATAGAAATGAAATGAGAAGGAAACCCCATAGAGAATAAGGGTGAACAGGGTAAGAATGCTGAACAGAAGAAATATCATCTCCTCTCCCTCCGATAAAGGATGGCCTTTGCCGTAAGACTCATCGATTCGATGATGCCCCCTGCGAGGTCGCTGAAGAATTCAATGAAGGATCGAAGGGCAATCATTTTTTATCAGGCATTCCCTCAATTTTTTTAAAAGGGGCGAAAAGACCGACGTTGAGAGTGATTTGATGCGGGGGCGTCCATCTGTTCTGCGTGTCAGGATTGGAGAACATGAATCGGTATCTTATTCATCTTGAGACCGAGGGGCTCAGGAGCAATCCCCATGCTCAGACCCAGAAGTTGGGGATAGAGAATGGAGGGAAGCGGATGGTTTAAACCCCGCTGAGAGAGAATCATCTGCTGAACGGTATCGAACTGGATCTGGCAGTACGTGCAAGCGGTGCAGAGATAATCCGCGCCCGACTCTCGCCCGTTATTAAGCTTTTTTAACGTCATCTCCGTTGATAACTCGTCGTGGATCCCCAAAAGAGGAGCGCCACAACATTCGAGTCTCATCAGCCAGTCGATGCTTTCCGCTCCCGTCACTTCCACCAACCGGTCAAAAATCGTGGGAGCCACCGGATCATCAAACCGGACAACCTGGCTGGGCCGCAGGGCATGACATCCGTAATGAGCGGCAATTTTTAGTCCCCGAAAGGGCTTCTCGACATTCTTCTTGATCGCTTCAACCCCTACCTCCTGATCAAGAACGGACAGGAGATGCTTCACATCTGTCTCCCCCTCGTACGGGAGGCCCTCTCGCTGAAGAACTGCATTCACCTCTTTCCGCAAGGAAACATTCTCTCTCAGGAGAAAGTCTGCTTTTTTCAGCGTCCCATAGCAACACTGACACAGGGTCATCACATCCAGCTTCTTCTTTTCGGCGAGAGCAAGGTTTCTCGCCGATGCCAGGAGAAAGGTTTTGAAATCGATGTTCCGCAAAGGGTATCCACAACAGTTAAATGCCTCGACATCGACGAGTTCCACACCGAGTCGGCCCAAGATCGCCCTGGACGAGGTCTCGTACTGTTTCAATCGAATGGGAATCTGGCAACCTAAAAATAGTGCGAATTTCATCACATCTTCTCTTTCGTGTATTTGACGGCTAAATTCTTGAGCTCGTAAAGCACATCGGTCACGGATACCCCCCTGGGACACTGTTCCTGGCATCGATAGCAGGTGAGGCAATCCCAGAGCATATTGGAACCAAGGGCCAGGTCCCTCAACCCTAATCCAGCGGCGTGCATAATTTGATGGGGCAAGAGCCCCAGGATCTCCTGAGGGTTTTCATGGTGGCCCACCACGGGGCAGACGGTCGTACAGGTCTGGCAACCGAAGCAAACCGAAAAGTTTTTCGCCTGGGCAGAAAGGTTCAGCCCGCTTTTGAATTCACCATCCATGGGGATCAAATGGAGGACTTTGTCCTTCTTCTGCATTGCATCGCATTGAGCCAAAATGGCCTCCCTCGCCCGGGTGAGAGGCCTTTCGTAATCTCCTTGAGCCCTCTCCCCCTTCATCAAGCCCCGATAAAACGAGAGGGGAGAGAGAGCAGAAAGCTCGGGGACTCCTCTTTGAATGAGCAGTTCCCTGACCTTCACCCAAACATTCTGCAGGTCGATCCCGACCGGACAAACCACCGTGCAACGGTAGCAATTGGTGCAGAGATAGACGCCTTCTTGAAGATCCCTGATCTCCCGTTCCGTAAGCGGTTTGCCGGAAGCCAAGGCCTTGATCGAGGCGATTTTTTCGGAAGGGAGAATATTGATGTTTGGAATCCCTTCATAAGCGATCGCAACGGAACAACGGGAGGTGCACATGGCACAATGGGTGCAAGCATCCAACTCCATCAGCTGAATCATGGAGAGGTTCTTCCCCATCCAGCTTTGGGAAAAACGTCTGAAGTGAATAAGAGATTTACACCAATGGAGAATTTTATCGGAAAAGCTTAGGTTCATTTTTCCCCCACAGCAGCCTTGATCAAAACAACGAGAGGGCTGATCAGGATATGGAACATTTTACTAAAAGGGAGGTAGGCAACCAGCGCCCCTGTCAGAATGGCATGGACATACCATCCATAGGGATAGACAACCTCCCAGCGGACAGGAAAAAGGGCGAGCAGAAGCGAGATGGGATATCCTATAAAAGAGGGAAGCGCCCCTGAAAGAGGGAGGGCCGTAAGAAGGATCCTCATCCCTTCCACCCAAAAGCCTGTCCATAAGATCGCTCCGATCAGACCAAGGACCACATAATCCTGTCCGCCCGTAACTGCCTTTTGGGTTTTCCCCTGCATGCGCCTCATGATCGCTCCCATGGCTCCAAGGAGGATGCATAATCCCAGGAAATCGTAGATGAACGCCATGGGAGGATGGTTCTTGTCAAGCAAGACAGCCACCTTCGAACTCATCGGAAAAAGGACGGACAGGAGAAGAAGAACCAACCCGATCAGAAACCGAGCAAAGATGGAAAGGTAGATGAAACTGTGAATTGTCCAGCGACTGACGCTTTCCTTCAGGATTCTTCTCAGCAAAAGGACGTCCACGGCAAAGACCTTGAGGAGAGTAAGTATTCTCCTGGAGAAGACGACTTGCCAGGCTTTTTCTCCAATGTAGGAGAGCTTTTCGCGGGCGGTGAAGGAAATGTCAACCATCGTCCCCTGAAACCAGAAGGTGAGGCTAGCCCCGATGCCGACCAGAAAAATGAGGATGGAGACCATGGAGACCGGGTCATTGAGCGTCACCGAGCTGCTATGGCACCCCATGCAGATCAAACTTTTTGCAGGAAGGACACGGATCGGAGCTCCCAACTGATTTTCAGGAAAGTGGCATTTCTTACAGGCTTCCTGGTTTTTGAAATCCGCAAGACGGTGAGAAGTCATCTTGAGAGGGACGCCCTCTTTGACCTTGGCTAACACGATCCGGCCCGTCTTGGGATCTTTTCGGACCTCTTTGGATTCATGATGACAGGCCTCGCAGTTGACGGCCCGATGAGGGTCATGGGCCGTCCCCGCACCGTGAAATCCATGGCAGGAGGCGCACTTGAACTGGTATGTTCGATGGGGGGAGGAGGCAACTCCCTCATGGCATTGGATGCAGGCAATTCTCCGATGAACCGTTTTCCCATACTCTTTCGTGTCGATATATACGGAGACCGTTTTCCCATCGACCTTCTTCTCCACATCCTTCTTCCCATGACAATCCATGCAGAAGTGGATGGAGGTGGCAACGCCTTCATGGCTGTTAAGATTCGGCTGGCGATGGCAGCGGAGACATACCTTTTTCTCCGCCTCCATAATTTCTTCATCGGTCAACCCGCGGGCGAAAGAGAAAGCCGGAAGCAATCCGGAAAGGAACAGGATGAGGAGAAGAAAGAGGAGATCTTTTCTCACCCTTCGCTTCTCTTTCTTTTCGGGATGTTGACTTAAATCGTCCCATTCCAGAGGATGATCCTCCATCATCTTTTTGGCTTCCATTTGACCCGTAAAGATGGACTTGTCCATGGGAAAGACGCTCGCGCGGAGATGGGCATTGAAGAGATGGACGACGAAGATAAACCCCATGGCCAGAAGCGCCTCGTCACTGTGGATCGTATGAGCGATGTTGAACCAAAATCCCGGCAAAAGGCGTGAAAAAAATTCCGGGAACCAGAGCAGGAGCCCGGAACCGCCGATAAAGGTGATTCCCCAGAAAACTGCCCAGTAATCAAATTTTTCCCAGTAGGTAAACCGGCCGAATTGCGGCGGGGACCCTTCCCCCAAAAAGTAACGAAGGTGCTGGTAGAGGTCCTGAAAATCTTTTCGCGAAGGAACCATGGAATGGGGCCCCAATAACTTCCCTTTTAATACAACAAGATAATAAAACACATAGAGCAGATGGAGGGCAAAATAACCGAAGGTGACCCCTGCGAACCATCGATGAAGCCCTCCGGCTCCCTTCACTCCTCCCCAGAGGGACATCAGCCCCTGGGCCCAGAAGGCTTGGGGATATTTGAGAGGAAGTCCGGTTAAAGCCAGACCAAGAAAGGTGATCATCATCACCAGGTGAATAAACCGATGAAAAACATTAAATCTCCAATAGACTTCCCTGTAATCTTCCTTGGTGGACATAAGGCTAATTCCTTTTTAACCATTCATGAACTTTCCTGAGACTCCAAACCAGGGTATGAGAATAAAAGAAAGCCAGCACCACAAAGACGATGATTCCAAAACCGATTTCAATCCAGCGGAGGATCCTCAACTTTTTGAGCTTTTCCACATCCTCTTCCTTGACTCCTTCTTTTGAGGCGTGGACCACGTAATCCGTAAAACGAAGCTGGGCATTCGGATGGCACTTCTGGCAGACCTCCAAGGCGATTTCTTTCTTTTTTAATGAGAGGCAGGTATGGGCGCCGTGGCAATCCGTGCAATAGGCAGAAGCCTCATATCCCAGGGAAGCCGCCGCTTTCCCGTGGTAATTTTCGAGATATGTCCTCTTCTGGCCCGGGTGACACTCCCCGCACATCTCCGTCATCCATCTCCCGAGCTCCAGGCGGGACTGACCGGAAACCACATAATGGGTGACATGACAGTTTCCGCACGTCGGGGCATCCTTCTTTCTTTCCACCAGCGCCTTGGCATGAGCCCCCTTGAGATAACGCTGGTAGACCTGTGCATGACATCTCTCGCATTTCTTGTAATCGTAAAGAAGGGCGGAAGACCTGCTTAATAGTTGAGGGTCAGGATGTTTCACTCCTTTTTCTTCGATGTTTGAGTGGCATTCGGAGCAGGAGAGGCGGCCATGAGCAGAAGATTGGAATTGACTCATGTCGACAAACCAGGACCGTTTGGGGAGAATCTCGTTCGTGGATTGGGCAGGAGAATATGCCGATCCAAGCAGAGAAAAAAAGACGAAAAAAGGCAAAAAAGAAACTTTCAGCATTTTTCTCTTCATAATTGGGATCATTCATTCACCCTAAAGTTGCATTCATTTTCGGCCAAACGGGCACGGACAGGACTACATGACTTGTGGTCTTGGCAGGAGTCCTGCCATCTCGGCAATCTCTCTGACTTTCTCCTCCCACTCAATGGCCATGATGTGGATCCCACGTATCCCGGGAAGCTCCTTCAACCGCTGGATCGTCTCCACGCAGATTTTGATGCCTTCTTCGGACTGTTTCTCCTTGGGCACCCCTTTTAGGCGCTCAATCATTTCCTCCGGCACATCCATTCCAGGCACCGAGTTCTTCATGTAGCGGGCCATCCCCACCGATTTGAACGGCGTGACCCCGGCCAGGATCGCCACCTTTTCATGAAGCCCCCGATCCCTCACCATTTCCATCCATTTCTCAAATCTCGGCGCATTGTAGATGCACTGCGTCTGCAAAAACTCCACGCCCGCCCTGGCCTTTTTGCCAAGTCGGGCCGCACGAATCTCAAAGGGATCGGCAAACGGGTTCTCTGCCGCCCCGATAAAGAGCATGGGTTTTCCCTTTAACTCCTCTCCTTCCAGAAACTTTCCATCGTCCCTCATTGTCTTAACGGTTTGAATCAACTGAATCGAGTCCATGTCAAAAACGTTTTTAGCCCTCGGATGATCCCCGAACTTCTGGTGGTCTCCGGTCAGACAGAGGATGTTGTTGATCCCAAGGGCGGCCGCTCCCAGTATGTCGCTCTGAATGGCAATGCGATTTCGATCCCGGCAGACCATCTGAAGGATGGGGTCAAATCCCATCTCTTTGAGGATCAGGCAAGCTGAAAAAGAGCTCATCCTCACAACCGACGTCTGGTTATCGGTGACATTGACCGCATCGACCGCCCCCTGAAGCAGCTTGCCTTTCTTCCGGATCACCTCGGCATCCGCCCCTCTTGGAGGTCCGCATTCCGAAGTGACCACCAGTTGTCCTGATTCCAGTATCCGTTCTATGTTAGACTTAGTTTTCATCCTCTCTATCCCCTTCAATTCCTGTCGGTTAATTTCCAATCACCAAATCCCAAGCTCCAAATAAACTCCAATAACCAATGTCCAAACATCCAGACGCCCCCTCACCCTTCCCCTCTCCCCCGAGGGGAGAGGGATGGGGTGAGGGGATTAGTTTCGGTCATTGAATGATTGGTCATTGGAGCTTATTTGATTATTAGCCTGCCTGCGCGAAGCCCCGCCCTGCAGGACGAAGGCAGGTGCTTGGTGTTTGGTTATTTATGGTCTTTGGTTCGGTGTTCGGAGAAAAAACTTTTGGATTTTCACTCTGAACTCCGAACTCCGAACTCATAACTTAAGATCTTCTCTGATTCTTTTCCTCGGTCCTCCATCTCTCGACGTTCTCCAGTCCTTGATCGGAATGATCTCCTCGTATTTATCTAATTGGTTAAGCGCTTTCAGCCGGTCGACGATGAGCTGCCAGGCGCAGTCCAGATCCTTGTCCACCTCGCATTTGCCGCTGGAACTCCCGCCACAGGGCCCATTCAGGAGGCTCTTGGCGCAGCGGGCGATCGGACAGATCCCGCCGGTCAGGTGAAGCACACACTCCCCGCACCCCTGGCACCGCTCGGACCAGACCCCCTGTTCAAGCGTCACTCCCAAAAAGGTGGTGTTGACCGCGGGCAGGACAGTTTTATCCTTATATTTCTCGGCCACAAACTGAATCCCGGCCCCGCACGCCATCGAAAGGATGACTTCATAGTCCCCCACAAACGGACCAACCTGATCGATATACTCATGATCGCACTGCCGCTCCAGGGTCTGCTCCCGGATCTCTATCTCTTCGCCCTCTTTGGCTCGAAAGAGCCTCAACTCCGAAGCCAGTACCCCCACCTCCCGTTCACCTCCGGTGGCGCAAACCGTCACACATTCGTTGCATCCCAGGAGCAAGACCTTCTTGTAGGGCTTGAGCATATTTAAAATCTCATCCAATGACTTCCTGTCCGCTACAATCATGGAAACCTCCAAATACTTTAATAGGGTTCAAGGATTCAAGGGTTCATGGGTTCAAGATTTTATTTTCTTAAGCTTCCACTTGACCACTGAAACCCTGGACCCCTTAGACCTTCTTCTTCACCGGACTCGGTCCCAACGCCCGAATCTTCTCTGTCATCTCACGGGCCACCTCGGCAAATCGCTGGCCCTGGGCCGAACTCATGTTGTACATCTCGACCCGTCCGGATCCCAATCCGATTTCTTCGAGCAGCCCCTTCACATACTGGACTCGCTTCTTCGCCCTTAAGTTCCCCTTCAAAAAATGACACTCCCCCTCCAGGCACCCCGCTAAATAAACCCCATCCACTCCCGATTCAAACGTCTTGAGGATGAGAAGAGCATCCACCCTGCCGGTACAGGGCACCTTCACAATCTTCACATTTGTCGGATAGTTCAGCCTCATCGAACCTGCCAGGTCCGCTGCGCTGTAGGCTCAATGTTCGCAACAAAAGGCCAATATCTCCGGCTCAAACTCCGTGATTGGTGACTCGTGATTGGTGACTCGCGACTCTTGAACTGCTTCCATTGTTTCTCCTATTTATCGCGGGATGCGGATTGCGGAATGATTGCCCTATTATTTAAAAATCTTTATGCCGCATTCCGAATTCCGAAATCCGAAATGATAAGAGCCTGGCACTTTTCTTCCAATTGATGACTCTGGAAATGCATCAGCTCAATCGCTTTTGCCGGGCATTCGGCGACACAACCGCCGCAACCCTTACACTGGGCCGGATCGATCTCGGCTTCCCCCTTTGCATTGATGACAGGAACATTATAGGGGCAGACTCTAACACAGGTCAGGCAGGCTGCACACCGTTCCCCCTCCACCACGGCCACCACCCCGCCGACCCGAAGCATTTCTTGCGAGAGCACGGTCGCTGCCCGGGCGGAAGCCCCCAGGCCATGGGCAATCGATTCATCGATCGGCTTGGGCGCATGGGCCAGACCGCAGACGAAGACTCCGTCGGTCGCAAAATCGATTGGCCGAAGTTTCACATGAGCTTCCACAAAAAAACCGTCTCCATTTAAAGGGACCTTAAACAGATTGGCGACTGGATTCACCTGGGGTGGAACAATGGCCGTTGCAAGAATCAACAGGTCAGGTCGAATTTCCATCTCCCGGTTCAAAACATAGCTGCTGAAATTAACCTGGAGGTCTTTCCCGTCCCGGGTAACTCTCAACTCCTTTTGATCATCATAACGGATAAAGAGGACCCCCTTGGCTCCAGCCTCACGATAAAGATCTTCCCGCAGAGCATAGGTCCGCATATCCCGGTAAATGATAAAGACATTCATCTCCGGATTCATCTCTTTCAGTTTGATGGCGTTCAGAACCGAATGGGTGCAACAGACCTTTGAGCAATAAGGCCTCTCTTTGATTCGGGAGCCGACACACTGGATAAAGGCCGCCGAGCGAATCGATTTCAAAGAACCATCACGGTCGATCCATTTCCGGTCTAACTCCAGGCCGGTAAGGACTCGAGGGTCTTGGCCGTAGAGGTATTGATCCGGTTTGAGCTCCGAAGCCCCCGTGGCAATGATCGCAATCCCATGCTCCAACAGTTTCTCCGTTCCATGGGTCTGAACCGTCGATTTAAAATTACCCACGGAACCCTCTACCTGTTTCAATTCGGTATTCAGATAAACCTCAATCTTTGGGTTCGATCGAACCTCATCAACAATCCGGCTCAGATGCTGTTGAACATCCTCTCCCCGCCAGGTCTGATAGAGGTTCCGGGCCTGCCCACCCAGGACATCGCTCTTTTCAACGAGATAGGTGTGGTAACCCTGGTCTGCGAGACTAAGAGCTCCCACCATACCCGCCAGACCACCTCCCACAATAAGGCAGCTGTGATTCAGGCTTCGGTCCATTTGATGGAGGGGCTCCAAATTTCTGGAACAAGCCACAGCCATTCGAACCAGTTCTTTCGCCTTCTCTGTGGCCATCTCCTTCTGACTCATATGCACCCAGGAACACTGGTCCCGGATATTGGCCATCTCAAAGAGGTAAGGATTGAGTCCCACGTCACGGATCGTATCCCGGAAAAGGGGCTCATGGGTCCTGGGGGAGCAGGACGCCACGATCACACGGTTCAGGTTCAACTCCTGGACCCTCTCCTGAATTATTTTTAATGAGTCTGCAGAACAGGTGTAGATCGTATTCTCCGCATGGACCACTCCGGGAAGCGACTTTGCAAATTCCGTTACTCTTTTCACGTCCACCGTACCGGCGATATTGACTCCACAACTGCAGATGAAGGTTCCGATTCGCGGTTCTTCATCGGGAGTGACCTCCTTCTCAGGAGGATATTCCTTCATTCTCACAAGTGTTCCGCGGGCTTCTCCGATGACGGAGAGGGCCTTTGCCGCTCCGCCACTGGCCTGGATGACGCTGTCCGGGATATCTTTGGGAGCCTGGAAAGCGCCGCAAACAAACACGCCCGGCCTTGAAGTTCGGACCGGTTCGAAACTGCTGTTTACAGGAAAAGAGTACGGGTCTAATTCGATATCCAATCTTTTTGCCAAATCCACGGCATCCTTCGGAACCCCGATGCCAACGGACAGGACCACCAGGTCAAATGTTTCCTCCACCCTTCTTCCAGTCTCGTCCGTGTACTGGATGAGGAGGTCACCCGTTTCCTTTCCCGGAAGAATCCGGCTAATTCTCGATTTGATAAAACGAACACCCGCTTCCTCTGCCCGGTTATAGTATCTCTCGAAATCCTTGCCATAAGTTCGCATATCAATGTAGAAGATGGCCGTTTCCAGGGGACCGTCCGAATGCTCCTTTGCCACAACGGCCTCTTTGATGGCATAGGTGCAACAAACGCCTGAACAGTAAGCCTTGGCCCCTTCATGAACATCCCTCGAGCCCACACACTGAATAAAGGCGATCTTCTTCGGCTCCCGATGATCCGGGGATCGGCGGGTGAGATGGCCTCCCCAGGGACCCGAAGCGCTGAGCATCCTTTCGAATTCCATGCTGGTAACCACATTGGGATAACGACCATACCCTAATTCCGAGGAGTGGCCCGGATCGTAGAGAGAATAGCCGGGTGAAAGGATGACCGAACCGATTTTCAGTTCTTCGGTGTAAGGGGCTTGCTGATGGTCAATCGCTTCCCGTTTGCAGACATGGACGCAGAGGTGACATTCCGAGCAGATCCCGCAGGCAAGGCATCTGGCGGCTTCCTGTCTGGCCTGTTCCTCGGTAAGAACCAGTTCCACTTCCCTGAAATTCCTGACTCTTTCTTCCTCCGGTAATTCGGGAATGATTGCCCTGGAGGATAAATCGACCTTTCCCTCCTCCACCATCCCATCGATCTCCTCGCGGGAGAGGTCAACCACAGGAAGGGGAATCTGTTCTCTCGGCGTAAGAAGGGGAACCCCTCTTAAATAACGGTCGATGGAAAGCGCTCCCCGCCGGCCATCGGCAATGGCCTGGATTAAAATCCAGGGCCCTCTTGCGACATCGCCTCCTGCGAAGATGCCCGGGCGATTGGTGGTCAGGGTGTGCGGATCAATGGCAAAGGTCCCTTTGGACGTGACCTCAAGGCCATGGGTATCCTCGAGAAACGAGATTTCAGGAGCCTGAGCAACAGCGGCGATCATCGTGTCCGCAGGGATGATCGATTCCGATCCTTTCACAGGCACAGGCCTTCTTCGGCCTGATGAATCGGGCTCTCCTAACTCCATCTTTAAACACTTGATGCCTCTGACCTGGCCCCCTTCGGTGACCACTTCGACCGGTGCCGTGAGAATTTGAATATCGATCCCTTCATTTTCTGCCGCCTCAATTTCCCAGGGGTTGGCAGGCATTTCATCACGGGAGCGGCGGTAGAGGATCTTCACTTCTTTGGCACCCAGCCGCAGAGCGGTTCTTGCAGCATCAATCGCCACATTTCCTCCACCGATGACAATTGTCTTCTCTCCGACTTTCAGCGCTCCCGCACTCTCTATCTCTCCGTTTGCACCATGTCTCTCTGCCAGACTGACGGCCTGGAGAAAGGGAACACCATGATGAACACCCTGGGCATCCTCCCCCGGTATTCCCAGCTTCTGTGCCTCGTGGGCCCCCATGGATAAAAAGACGGCTGAATAACCCTCCTCGAAAAGTCGGTTGATATTACGGACAGGGGCATTCAATTTCAATTCGACATTGGGATGGTGGATGATGTCATCAATCTCTCTCTGGAGCACATCCCTTGGGAGACGGTAGGCCGGAATCCCCACCCTCATCATCCCGCCTGCCACAGGCAAAGCTTCGAAGATCGTGACCTGATAACCCATCCTCGACAATTGATGGGCACAGCTCAATCCTGCAGGCCCTCCCCCGACAATAGCGATTCTCGCCTTGGGTCGTTCTGGCTCTTCTTTGAACTGTTCACTGATAACTGATGACTGTTTACTTGTTGCTTCTTTCTCCAACTCCTCCCGATGTTCATAAACCCAATCGGCTGCAAAACGCTTCAGACTGCAGATCGCCACAGGGCTGTCCAGTTTTCCCCGGTTGCACTTCTCTTCACAAGGATGGTTACAAACACGCCCTACGGAGGCCGGAAAAGGATTATATTCCTTCACCACATCAAGGGCCTCTTTATACCGTCCGGCATGAATGAGAGCGACATAGCCCTGGGCGCTCGTCTCTGCGGGGCAGGTGGATTTGCAGGGGCTTGTTCCCTTTTTGGTCACAAGGAAGGTATTTGGAACAGCCTGGGGATAGGGCCGGTAAATCGCCTTTCTCTGGTCGAGACCTTCGTTGAATTCGTTTGGAAGGAGAATGGGACAAACTTCTGCGCAGTCATTGCAACTAGTGCATTTGTCCATATCCACATAGCGGGGATGTCTTTTAAGGAAGGCTTTGAAATGCCCGGCCTCTCCTTCCAGGCCGACCAGTTCAGCATTGGTAAGCATTTCGATATTGAGATGCCGGCCCGCCTCTACGAGCTTGGGAGAAATAATACACATTGCACAGTCATTGGTAGGAAAGGTCTTGTCGAGTTGAGCCATCTTCCCGCCGATCGCCGGGGATCGCTCCAGCAGATAGACCCTGACCCCGGAGTTGGCCAGGTCAAGAGCGGCTTGAACTCCGGCGATCCCTCCCCCTACGACTAATGCGGCACCAATCTTATCAACCATGTTGCTCCTCTCTCCTATTGCAAGAACCTTTGATAATGATCGATGAGATTATTTAAAATCCTGAACTCGAAACGCTAAACTCTAAACAAACTCAAATGTTCAAAACACAAAACCTAAATAAATGTTAGCCCTTTCAACTTTTGGATTTGAAACTCGTTTAGGATTTTGAGTTTAGGCGCTTACATATTAAATTTTGAGAATTTATCTCTAACACTTTCAACACCCCCCCTCCCCAACGTGGGAGGGGATGAAGGGGAGGGGGGACTTAAATCTTTTTTGTCCACCCCCACCCTCACCCTCCCCCATCGAAGGGGGAGGGGATTGTTGGGGAAATTTCAAATATTTTTGGTTAGTGTTTAGAGTTTGTACTCATTCGTGCTCCGAATTTAAACCCCCATGGCATCCAAATAGTCCAATATCCGGTCCTCTGCATCCATCGGAATCAGATGAACGCCTTCGCAGAGATCCTTCAGGCCTTCGACCAGATCGGTCACCATCTCGATGCTCGTCTCCTCCCTGTCCGGAGATTTTGCGATCCTCTCCATGACATGACCCGGCACGATTTCTGGATTCAAACCTCTATTTAAAAAATGGTCCGCCTCCGCAGACCGGACGATCATAACCTCAGCAATTACCGGAATCCCAACCGGTCGAACCCGGTCCATAAATTGACCAAAAGAATCAAGATCGAATACCGGCGTGGAGAAAAAATACTGGATTCCCAGCCGAGCCAGCTCCTCTATTTCTTTTAACTCTAAATCGGGAACATCCTTGCCCCAGCTCGAATCGATTCCTGCCCCGATACAGAATTTAGGTGTTAGAAAAAGCCCCCTCCCTGATATATCATGACTTTCCTGGAGATTCGTGACGACGGAAAAAAGTTTTGCCGAATCAACATGGAAGAACATGATCTCTTGAAGACTGTCCCCGGTCATCCTGTAATCTTCCGTAAAGGCGAGGATGTTTTCGATCCCTGCCTCCGAGGCTTTGATCAGATGTTCCTGAATATCGATCCGGCTCTTTTCCCTGCAGGACATTTTAAGGATGGGCTCGAATGACCGATCTTTTAAGGCCCGGCAGATCCCGATCGTATCTGTTACCGATCCCTCTGTCTTCCATTCCTGGACGGTCAAGGCATCGACCTTTCCCCGAATCCGGTCGATGTTCCGAAAAAGGTCCTGCCTCCCTGTTCGGAGGGAAGGTTGAACTTCGGCGGTTACGACAAATTTTTTCCTCTTTAAACTTTCTTCCAATCTCATGGAACAATTGTCATCAAAGGGGATTACTTGAAAAACGCATGGGCAGACGGAAGCCGAATTTGACCATTGAAATGGCATCATTTGTTTGTAACAGGATTATTTCTTTAATCCCAGTAATCTGGCTACCTCAAATTTCAATTGTTCAAGCGGCAGGGGTTTCGAAAAACAGGCATCTGCTCCATACTCCTTCATCTGTTTAAAAGCTTCATCATTGAGATAGGCGGAGAGGATGATAATCTTGATATCTTTTGTCTCGGGATTCGATTTGACCTTTCGGCAAACCTCATAACCATTGATATCGGGCATCATAATATCAAGGAGCAGAAGGTCCGGTTTGAAATGGTTTACCTGAAGCCCTGCTTCAAAACCATCTGAAGCCGAGATCATCTCATATCCATGTTCGTCCTCCTCGAGGGACTGGACAATCGTCTCAACAATAATCTTATCGTCATCCACAACAAGGATTTTCTTTCTTTCCTCCGTCCTGGGCTCTTCCGGCATGGGCATTCCCTTGTCTTTAAGGAATTGGTCCAGGTCCCCTTGTTTAATCCTTCGATGCCCCCCCACGGTTTTATAAGCCTTCAGGTGGCCGGCCTCGATCCAGTTGATTATAGTCTTGGAAGAAACTTTGCAATACTTACTTGCCTGCGATACGGTTAGAATTTCCATATTTTACCCCTTTTACAGGTTTTATTGATTTTACCATTACTATAATATTTACAGCTTGTCAAGCATTTTTTAAGAATTTTTTTTCGTATATCTTAGTTTTTGTAATTAATTGATTTTATATATAATTTTACGAAGCAATGGAATTCAGGAAAGGGTCATGACCCTAATCATTATCCCTGAAACGAATGATGGAAGGAAGATAAGGGGGCCAACCAAGCCTTGTCATTTATGACTCTTTTGTCCAGGCCAATGTCCGCCATGAGAAGGGCAGCGGATGAGCATCGGTGGTTTTATTCAGCTTGATGTGACAATACCGGAGGAAATCAAGACAGGCTGGTTGTTCAAACCCTTTCGCAGGGTCCGAAAAACAAATGGGGCAAACCAAGAAGTTGCCCCATTTCCGTCCATTATTTTTAAGGTTTTATCCTGATATTTCTCTTGAGCGATGACCTTCCCAATCCGAGAGTGTTTCCAACCCAATCAACTCTTCTTTTGTAAGGACTGCCTTCTCTTTAAGCCACCCGGTATCGCTCCATAATCTCATTTCTTTGGGAACAACAAACACCTCCTGCTTATCTTTTAGCATGCGGCCGAAAGTAAACTTTGCCCACCTTAATCCTGATTCAATCTGGGTCATCCCCCTCAGGTTCTGTCTTCTCTCTATCAACATGCCCATGAGCTCACCCTTTTTGAGCTCATAGTTCTTACAAAAAACTTTGTAGACAATCATTCCGCCACTCACCTCAAGACCTGTCTCGATTTTTAGAACATACCCACACAAGCAATCCGGAAAGGGGAAGAAGAAGCGCCATCTAATGCTAACATATCAAATAAAAGACAGAATGTCAACAAAAATAAACACAAAGGTCATGTCAAGCTTTTTGTGTAAAAAGGAAGAGGGGAATATGAGATCGATTGAAATGACCGGCTGAAAGACTCTTTTGTGGCCCATAGTCTAACCTTT
>JAGVBT010000003.1 GCA_020059605.1 Deltaproteobacteria bacterium | reverse complement strand
GGCGGGGAGTTCGGAGAAGAAAGAAACGGTGCGCTTGAGGCAGAAAGCAAGTGGCAGAAAGCAGTAAGAAGAAGGACGATAGACGATGGACGAATTGAAGGTAGGCAGAAAGATAATAATAGTTCGGGGGGCAACAGGAGGATGGAAAAATATGTTTGATTTCAAAACGCATTTACGTTTTACCGCCCTTTTTTTCGCCGCGTTTGCGGTAATCGTATTTTCCGCAGCCGGCTGCCAGCAACAGACCGGTCCTCCGGAAAAGATCACCATTGCATATACGACTGCGTCAAATGGAATTCTAACGTATATCGCCTTTGTAAAGGGTTATTTTACAGAAGCGGGCCTGGATGCAACGCCGCAGCCCCATGCCTTCGGGAAAATGGCGCTCAATGCGGTTATCGAGGGCAAGGCCGATCTGGGGACTGTGGCGGATACACCCATTATGTTTGCGGTCATGGCCGGCAGGAAGATCATGGTTCTTGCAGTGATCCAGACTTCAAACAGGAATGAAGCCATAGTGGCCAGACAGGACCGGGGGATTGTAAAACCCTCTGACCTCAAAGGGAAAAGTATCGGGATCGTGCTGGGTACAGCGAGCGATTTCTTTGCCGATGCCTTCCTGAATGCCCATGGCATAGACAGGAAACAGGTCAAAATCATTGATATGAAACCTGAAGAGATGGCTGCCGCCCTGGGCACAGGAAAGGTGGATGCCGTTTCAATATGGAATCCTGGTCTGATACAACTGCAGAGGGAATTGGGAAATAACGGACGCACCTTTTATGGTGAGAACCTCTATACCTCGACCTTCTGCGTTGCCGCGTGGCAGGATTTTGTTGCGAAAAATCCTGAAGCGATTAAGAAAGTCCTGCGGGCGCTTATCAAGGCGGAGGCATTTGTGCAACAGCATCACGAAGAATCACGGCGTCTTGTGGCTGAGTTTATCAAAACGGATAAGGCTTATCTTGATGAGATCTGGGGTCTTTATGATTACAGGGTGATCCTGGATCAGGCCCTCCTTGTAAACCTCGAGGACCAGACCCGCTGGGCCATGAAATACCGATTGACGGCGAGCAAGGATATGCCTAATTATCTCGATTTCATTTATGTTGATGGGCTCCGGGCAGTCAAACCCGAGGCGGTCAAGATCATCCGGTAAGGAAAATATGCGAGGATTCAAGGACAAATCATTTTGTAGGTAGAAAATAATATGAAGATCAGGATAAGGCTGAGACTCAACACATTGATCTCTCTGGGCGTGATCATGCTCATAATGCTTTCCATGGCATGGACATTTTGGAAGATTGACATGGCCGACAGGAATAAAAACCTGGTTTCGGAAATGCGAAAAGCGGCCTTTGAGCGAATCTTATTGCGGGACGAGTATCTCCTGTATCGGGAAGACCGGGCGGGAATCCAATGGCGTGCAAAGTCCGAAACCCTCGAGGGATTAATGGAAACGGTGTCGAAACGGTTGGCAGCCACAAAGGACAAAGCCCTGCTGCAGGATGCGCGGAAGGACTTTAATGCGACGCTCTCTGGATTCTCAACGATATTGGAAAAATATGAGCGAGAGAAGCGCAGTGTGGGCAGAAAACTTGCTTTTGATGAAGCGGACTCGCGGCTGATCGGCCAGATATTCCTGAAGGCCTATGCCCTGCAGGATAGTATCAACAGGCTCTATGAGTCAACCGAAATGGAAGCGGTAACCACGCGGAACAGTGGGTTTATTCTGATTATCTTCTTCGTTTTGGGCGGCGGCGTGGCGATTATCCTCAACTCCATCGTCGCCGGCAGAATTGTGGCGAAAGGCGTCATGAAGCTCCATGAGGAGGTCGGCATCATCGGATCGGGCAATCTGGATTATCGCATCGATGCGAAAGGAGACGATGAACTCGCGGCCCTGGCCCGGGCCAGCAATGACATGGCCGCCAAACTGAAGGAATCCCATACCTCCATGGCGAGTCTGCAGCAGGAAATCACCGAGCGCAAGCGGGTGGAAGCGGAACGGGAAAAACTCATTCGAGAACTTCAGGAAGCCCTTGCAAAAGTGAAAACACTGAGCGGGTTTATTCCTATCTGCGCCTCCTGTAAAAAGATTCGCGATGATAAAGGGTATTGGGAGCAGGTGGAGGTCTATATACGAAACCATTCCGAGGCGGAATTCAGCCACGGCATCTGCCCTGAGTGTTTTAAAAAGCTTTATCCCGATGAGATCTTAGAGGATCTTTAAGAGCTTGTTTTTATTAAGCGTTTGCTCATGCGGAGAATGTATGGTATAATATCCGCAAGAGGTGCGGAGAATGAGTTTTTATATCCATGAAAGACAGGATTGGCCTCGGTTCTTTTGGAACCAGGAGAGGTTATCTGGTCGGCTGGCCACCGTCCGTCACAGACAGGGACGACTGATCGGACGGATGGAGGCGCTGGGGTTTCCCCTGCGCGCCGAAGCCGTTTTACACACCTTGACGGTGGACGTGCTGAAATCGTCTGAGATCGAAGGGGAGGTACTCGATAGGGAACAAGTACGATCTTCCATCGCCCGGCGCCTTGGGATGGATATCGGGGCGTTGGCACCCGTAAACAGAAACGTCGATGGCGTGGTGGAGATGATGCTCGATGCTACGCAGAACCATGACAAACCCCTGACCAAGGAAAGATTGTTCAGTTGGCATGCTTCGCTCTTTCCGATTGGATACAGCGGGATGAGCAAAATCAGGGTTGGCGCCTGGCGTGACGATGCGAAAGTGCCGATGCGGGTTGTCTCGGGTCCGATCGATCGCGAACATGTGCATTTTGAAGCCCCTGCCGCCGACCGGCTGGAGAAGGAAATGAAGGCCTTTCTCGACTGGTTCAACGATGACGATGGTACGGATCTCGTCTTACGGGCAGGCATCGGCCATCTTTGGTTTGTGACCCTCCATCCTTTTGAAGACGGCAATGGGCGCGTCGCGCGGGCGATCGCCGATATGACACTGGCTCGATCGGAGCAAAGTGCACAGCGTTTTTACAGCATGTCAGCGCAAATCCGACAGGAGCGGAATGCCTACTATGGGGGATTGGAGGATGCACAAAAAGGAACGCTTGATATTACAGAGCAGCTCGAATGGTTCCTGGACTGCCTGAGCCGCGCTTTTGATGGCGTGGAAGACATGCTTGCGGCTGTGTTCAGAAAGGCCCGCTTCTGGCAATCTTGCGACGCTTTGTCGTTCAATGACCGCCAGCGGTTGATTCTCAACGAGCTGTTGGACGGTTTCGAAGGCAAGCTGACATCATCCAAATGGGCTAAACTGGCGAAGTGTTCACAAGACACGGCTTTACGGGACATCCAGGATCTCGTAGAATGCGGCGTCTTGAGGAAAGACCCCTCTGGTGGCCGCAGCACCAGTTATTCCCTGATCGAGAGATGAGAGCGATTGTGATGTTGCCTTTTTCATCAAGATCAACGGTTACACCCTCTTCGATGTCCATTGAATCTTCTGAGCGGGTTTATTCCTATATGTGCCTCCTGTAAAAAGATTCGCGGTGACAAAGGGTATTGGGAACAGGTAGAAGTCTACATTCGGGACCGTTCCGAGGCGGAATTCAGCCACGGCATCTGCCCGGATTGTATGAAGAAACTGTATCCGGAGATCCCCACTCAGAACTCAAAACTTAAAGAGGAGTGAGACGGTTGAGGAGGAGTTGTTTGAGGTGATTTGCCTTTTCCGGTTTTACTATCTTTTCTCCCCATTCATCCTGGACATAGAAGACATCCACCACACGATTTCCTAAGGTGGATATGCGTGCGAAGTGAATATCGCATCCACAGTCGGTCAAAGCCTGTGTGATTTCGTAGAGGACTCCCAATCGATCCTCACCGGTGATTTCGATAATCGTATAAAAATCCGAATCCCGATTATTCACTTTCGCTTCCCCGGGAACTCTCGGAATCACTTTCTTTTGAATCCAGCCTGACTCTTCCCTCTGAGAGAGAAGGAGTTTCAAGGAAATCTTCCCGCTTAAGATCTCCTTCAGGTCTTTCTTAAATTGTTGTAGTCGGCGTTCAATTTCTCCTGTCAGGTCTTCCACATAAAAGGTATCGAGGGCAACACCGTTTCCCCATGTGTGGACCTGTGCCTCAAGAATGTTCAAACGGTTTAAGAACATCGAACCGGCGATTTTGGAGAAGAGTCCGTAACGGTCTTTCGTGCAAATCGTCACCCTGGCTCTTACCTCTTCCTCGGGACTCCATTCTACAAGCAAAACCTCCTTGTCGAGGCTCTGGGCCATTTTGATATGGCAGGAGATTTCCCCTGGGGAGTAAGTGGATAGATAGCGATCAGGAAGATGCTCTGCATAGTGAGAAAGGGTCTCTCGGGGAAGGGACTGCCGCAACTGAGCGATCGTCTCCCCCCTTTTGAGAAAGGTTTGAGGTTCTTCTCCCTTTTCGAAGAAATGGGAGGTTTTGAGGAAGAGTTCCATGAGGAGAGAGTTCTTCCAGGACGTCCAGGCTTCGGGGCCAACGGCTTTGATGTCGGCAAAGGTTAAAAGGTAGAGCATCTTTAAACGGACCGGGTTCCCGGTCTCATTGGCAAAACGCAAGATGGCCTGCTCGTCGTGGAGGTCCCTGCGGAACGCTGTTTCAAGCATCAAAAGGTGGTGGCGCACCAGGAAATCCATCAACCCCCTATCTTCCGAAGGGAGTCCCATCCGAATCCCGATATGATTAATCATTTCCGCACCGACAGAAGAATGATCTCCTTCCTTTCCCTTTCCGATGTCATGGAGGAGGGTCGTCAGAAAAAGAATATCGGGTTTTCCAATTTCTCTGATCAGAGAGGTGAGCAAAGGATAATCTTTTTGATAATAGCCATCCCTCAATCTTCCCAGTTCTTCCACCGCCAGGATCGAATGGATGTCAACAGGATGGACATGGTAGAGATCGTAATGCACCTTTCCTTCAACATCAGAGAATTCAGGGATATACCGGGAGAGAAAACCAAGCTGATGCATCTTCATCAAAAGGGCGTCAGCCCCTTTCCCTCGTCTCAGGATCGAAAGGAAGGCTTGATTGGCCTTTTGAGAGGCTCGAAAGCGATCATCGATAAAGGGGAGCGCCTCCATCACGGCTTCCTCGGTCCGGAAATCCACCTTGGCCTGGTAAGCCTGACTATGTTGAAAGAGGGTCATCAGTTGCGAGGGGTCTTTTTTGAAGGCAACGGGATCAAGAAGATGGAGCTCGCCATGGGCGATTCCAAAATTTTCATCAATCCTCTTCCGCTTAAAGAAAAAGATCATTTTCCTAAAAGCGGAGGGTTCAAAGAGAGCCCGGTCGAGAATGTCATGGAAAAAGTTTGAGATTCCCCGAGCGGAGAGGTGATATTGTCGCATCATCTCCTCGACGCCCTTTGTGCCCCTGGGAAAGCCGAGGAGCGGTGCGATCTTCTCCTGCAGTTCAAAAGTCAGATCATCCTGTCTTCTTCCGCTTAAAAGATGGAGATGGTTTCTGATCGCCCAGAGGAATTGAATGCTTTTATCTAACATTCGGGAGTGGTCTGGAAAAAGGATGGAATCCCAGCGATCGGTCTTGTATTTTGCCCTGATGATCCATCGCCCGACCTGGAAGTCTCTCAGGCCTCCTTCTCCTTCTTTAATATTAGGCTCCAGGACATAGGCGGGGTCCTCGTATTTCTGACGGCGGGGATGGATATCCCGAGCTAAAGCTCCTGCAAATTTTTGTACCCTGCGGTGAAGCACTTTTTTCGTAAAGAGACCATATAAATTCCGAAAGAATTCGTATTCTCCGTCCAGATAACGGCCGTCGATTAAACCTGTCTTGACCTGGACATCGGACCGAGCCATTTTCAAGCACTCATTGATCGATCTTGAACTGCAGCTGACATCGAGTCCTAAATCCCAGAGGGGATAAAGGATTTGCTCAGCCAAAGGAGGAAGTTCATTCTTATTTGAAGGGGAGTAAAGAAGGAGGAGGTCGATATCGGAGTAAGGCGCCAGTTCAGCTCTTCCATAGCCTCCAATCGCCATCAGACAGACCGATGGAGATGGAACCTTAGCCCGGGCTGTTTGAAAGGCCTTCCTTACCAGGCCATCCATCATGTCTGAGTGCTGCCGGAGAAATTCTCTGGGAGAGGAATGGGCGGGCAGGGTCTGTGCAATTTGATTTCTTATATCCGCAAGGCCATTTTTCGTGAGTCCTAACTCAGATGGCATCTTTTCCGCGCTCACCGGTTCGGATCCGAATGACCTCTTCAACGGAGGATAGAAAGATTTTACCATCTCCTATCTTTCCGGTCTTGGCTGCACGTTCAATGGTCTCGATCACCTGAGGGACCAGTTCATCGCTAACGATGAGGTCAATCTTAATCTTGGGAATGAAATCGATCGTGTATTCCGCTCCCCGATAGACTTCGGTATGGCCTCTTTGCCTTCCGAACCCTTTGACTTCGGTAATCGTCATCCCCTGGACGCCAATTTTGGTTAGTGCATTTTTTACTTCATCCAGCTTAAAGGGCTTCACAATCGCTTCGATCTTTTTCATTTCGCCTCCGGCTTTTTAATTAAGTTCGGAGTTATTAGTTCGGAGTTCGGAGGTTTCATAACTCAAAACTCATAACTCATAACTCATAAACTATATCCCGTCTCTCCATGTTGACTTAAATCCAAACCATTCATTTCGTGCTCTTCGCTCACCCTCAAGCCCATGGTCCGGTCGAGGATCTTCAGCAAAACCAGGGTTACTACAAAAGAATATATCCATGCCACTAACACTGTCAATGCTTGTATTGCTAACAGAGATGGATTGCCAAAGAACAAACCATCGTTTCCAGCCGGGTTCATCGCTTTGGAGGCAAACAGGCCTGTTGCCAAAGCTCCCCATGTTCCACCCACTCCATGAACTCCTACGACATCAAGAGAGTCGTCGTATCGAAGTTTCATTTTGAGATTGATCGCTAAATAACATAACACGCCAGCAACAAACCCGATGAGGATGGCTGACATGGGCCCCACGAAACCGGAAGCCGGAGTGATAGCCACCAATCCTGCGACTGCCCCTGATGCGGCCCCTAAGACCGTTGGATTACCCCTGTGCCTCCATTCGACGATCATCCAGGAAAGGGCGGCAGAGGCGGTGGAGACGTGGGTCACAACGAAAGCGGAAGTGGCAATGGCTCCTGAGGCAATCGCACTCCCGCCGTTAAAGCCAAACCAGCCAAACCACAGAAGCGCCGCACCCAGAAGGGTCATGGTCAAATTGTGGGGCGGCATGGGTTCTTCCCCGTAGCCTTTTCTCTTTCCCACCATAAAGGTGGCGGCCAGGGCGGCAATGCCTGAACTGATATGCACGACCAGCCCGCCGGCAAAGTCCAGAGCGCCGAGCTCTTTGATCCACCCGCCCACCCCCCAGACCCAGTGCGCCAGGGGATCGTAGACAAAGGTGGCCCAGAGAATGAGAAAGACCAGATAGGTCTTGAACTTAAACCTTTCGGCAAAGGCTCCCGTGATCAAAGCAGGTGTGATGACCGCAAACATCATCTGGAAGATCATAAATGCCTGATGGGGAACCGTCGGGGAATAATCCGGATGAGGATCGACTCCGACTCCTCTCAGGCCGATCCAGTTGAGACTTCCGATCACTCCACCGATATCGGGCCCAAATGCAAGACTGTATCCGTAAAGGACCCACTGGATGGTAATCACACCAAGGGCGATAAAGCTCTGCATGATCGTCCCGAGGACATTTTTGCGTCTTACCATGCCTCCATAGAAGAGGGCAAGGCCAGGCGTCATAAGCATGACCAGAGCGGATGATATAAGAATCCAGGCGGTATCTCCGGTGTCCACTTTGGGAGGGGCTTGTTCACCAGCAAAGGCAACACCTGCTATTGAAAGAATGAACATCAGCAATGAGATTGAAAATATTTTCATCTCGACTCTCCTCTCTTCCTCACCTCTCTTTAGTCTCCGACCCGGAGTGCCTGACTGCCGGTAGGCGGGGTCTCTGACCCGGAGGGAAAAGGGGGGATTTGAAAACTGTTTTCCATGTCATTCCTAATTAGCAATCCCTGTGCCAGCGAATTTACCAAAATATTCAATTTAGTTTTTATAGAAACAATTCAGTAGCTTGAAGATATTCACTTTCTAAAATATTCGATTGAAACCGAGTTGCACGAAATGCGCTGCTTGTTGAATTTTAGGCATCCTGTTGAAAAACAGACAAATGAAACTTGGAGTTCATGCGGGAAATGGAGTCTTGACAACCGATTTAGTATGGCATTTAATCTTAATAAAAATAAGAAATAATGGAGTGCCTTTATGCGTACCAATGCATCCCGATCTCAAAAGGCTAAGATTACGGTTACCTTGAGCAATGACCTGGTTCATCAACTCGATAAGCTGATCGATTCTCCAGAAGCAAGCTCCAGGAGTCAATTGGTAGAGGAGGCGGTGCGCCGATGGTTGCGCGACCAAGCTCAAAAAGAACTTGAGCGCCAAACAGAGGAATATTACCTTTCCCTCTCTAAAGCGGAACACAATGAAGATCGACAGTGGTCCAAGATAGCCGGTCGTTCAGCCAAACGCCTGTGGGATAAGTAGACCCCGTTAGAAATTACAGCGGGGCATTAAACCACGCCCTCCGGGGTGGAACCCCCTACGGGGCGGAACCCGGAATTATTTTAAAATCTAACCCCACTGCAAAGTGGCGGGGCTTTCTAACGGGGCAGATCATGTCACATCCGCTCGGAGGAGAAATCTACCTGGTTAAGCTTCCGGGACATCCTTCTGATACAAAGGATCGCCCAGCTCTCGTTGTTTCATTAGATGTGAGGAATCGGCTGGCAAATGATGTCATTGTTGTGCCTCTATCCACCACCCTTCGGTTAGCTCCAACGCATGTTGAGCTACCAGCCGGAGAGGGGAGACTTAAAGAAACATCAATGGCCAAGTGTGAACAGGTGACAACATTAGATAAATCCTTTCTCATCCGCGGACCTTTTGCTGGGACAATCACTCCTTCTATCATGCGAGAAATCGAAAAAGCTATCCAACGAGCGATCGGGATCGTAGTATAAAAGGAAAAATCTGGGGAAAGAGAACTCTAACGTCACTCTGGTAAAAACTCGGTACGAGTCGATTCCGATCGGAGTTCAATCATTAAGATAGTTCCCGACTTTCGTCGGGACGACGTCTGGATTCCGGCTTTCGCCGGAATGACATATTTAGAGGTTTCCTAAAAATTTCGATATTTGTTGGTGACCGGGAGTCTCCGGTCTTTTCCCAGGGCGCGGTGGGTGATCTTCACCCCTGGAGGGCTCTGCCTTCGTTTGTATTCATTCCGATCCACCATCCGGATCACTTCTTTGATCATACTCTCCTTAAATCCCATCTCTGAAATCTCTTCAACTCCCTTATCCTCTTCAACATAAGCCTGAAGAATTGAATCGAGGATAGGGTAGGGCGGCAAAGAATCCTCGTCCTTCTGATTCGGCCTCAATTCGGCGGAAGGGGCTTTAACAAAAACATTTCTGGGAATGACGGCCTTTCCTTCTTTCTTGTTTTTGAATTTCGCCAGTTCATAGACCAACGTTTTCGGAACATCTTTTAAAACCGCAAACCCTCCAGCCATATCTCCGTAGAGTGTGCAGTATCCCACGCTCATCTCACTTTTGTTTCCGGTAGTCAAAACAAGCCACCCAAACTTATTGGAAAGGGCCATCAGGATGTTTCCCCGGATCCTCGCCTGAACGTTTTCCTCGGTCACATCAGGCCTTGACCCCTTGAAAGAGGGAGAGAGAGTGTTTAAATAGGCCTGGAAGATTTCTGTGATGGGAATAGTGAGAAATTGAATGCCGAGATTATTTGCCAGGAGTTTTGCATCCTCCAAGGACTCCCTGGAAGAATATTGGGAGGGCATGGCCACTCCCACCACTCCCTTCCTGCCCAGGGCATCCACGGCGATGGAAGCGGTCAACGCGGAATCGATGCCCCCGCTCAAACCGATCAGGACTCTTTGAAAGCCATTTTTCCGGATATAATCTCCCGTGCCAAGGACCAATGCAGCATATATTTCAGAAAGGCGATCCAGGGATTTTGAATCCCGCCGGGGGAGGGAAGGCTTCTTTTGGGTCGGATGGTTTTTACCGGACAGGTCAATCCTCCTCAAACCTTTCTCTTCTTCGGATAATCTCTCTCTTCTGACCCTGGGATCATGAAGCCGCATTCGAAAGACGGCTTCCATATCAAGATCCGCCAGAACCAGGTCCTCCTCAAACTGTTTCCCCCGGGCCATCAACTCCCCTCTTTGATCAAAGATCAGGCTTCCTCCGTCGAAGACCAGTTCGTCCTGGCCTCCGACAAGATTACAGTAGGCAACGATTGCTACGTTGTCGGAGGCCCGTGTTGAGATCATCTTTTCACGGAAGGCTGTCTTACCGGCCTGGTAGGGTGAAGAGGAGATATTAACAATCAACTCCGCTCCTCCGCAGAGGGCCTGGGTTCGAATGGGATCTCCAGGATACCAGAGGTCTTCACAGATGCTCATGCCGATGGGGTTTGATTTAAGGGTGAAGGTGAAATTCTCTTCTCCAGCCTGAAAATAACGGTCCTCATCAAAGACACCATAATTGGGAAGATAGGTTTTGGAGTAGACACCCATCAGCTTCCCCTGGTGAAGAAGGGCAGCGGAATTGAAGATGTTTCCTTTTTTATGGACGAAACCTACGATGGCGGTGATGGAGGAAGTGGCCTGGGCGATTTTTTTGATGGCTTTTAAGTTGGCCTCAATAAACTTCGGCATGAACAGGAGATCCTCAGGAGGGTAGCCCGTGACCGCCAACTCGGGAAAGACCAGGAGGTCTGCTCTCATCCTCTTTCCTCTGGCCATATAGTCCAGGATCTTTTTGGTATTGCCTTCGATATCCCCTACGGTCGTATTGATCTGACAGAGACCAATTCTGAGTGTCCGCATGATTTACCCCTTAAGATCGCAAAGCGCATAGAGCATAGCGCAAAGCGTAGATTAAAAGCTAAAATTTTTCTTCACTTGAAACTCTTAACTCATCATTTATAACTCAAAACTCATAACTCTCAACTTTCTTCTTCCGAAACCAGTATCTCTTTTTTGATATGATACCGATCCATCCTGCCTCGAAGGGTGCTCCGATTGATTCCGAGCAGCGAAGCGGCCTGAACCTGATTTCCATTTGTCTTTTGGAGGGCGCGAATAATCAGCCCTTTTTCTATGGCCGAGACCATATCGAGACCTTCCTGGGCCAAAGGATCCCCTGTTAATTCCTCAAAGAGGGAATCGACAAGATCCTCGAATGTCCTCCTGTCCCGAATCTCTCCCGACTCCCGTCTCTCTTCCACTTCAAGAAGGAGCTGGTCCTCAAGTATCCATTCTCCCTGACACAACAACATTGCCCTTTTCAAAACATTTTCAAGTTGCCTCACATTTCCAGGCCATCCATAGGAGGTTATTTTTTCCATTGCCGCTGGAGTGATCCCGACAATCTTCCTCTTTAAATCACGATTGAATTTTTTCAAGAAGTAGGAGACGAGAGCGGGAATGTCTTCCTTCCTCTCCCTCAAGGGGGGAATCTTGATAGAGACCACATTGAGCCGGTAGTAGAGGTCTTCACGGAATTCTCCCTTTGCAATCGCTTCTTCCAGATCTTTATTCGTTGCCACGATAAACCGAATGTCCACCCTGATCGTTTCTCTCCCTCCCAACCTTTCGAAGCTCTTCTCCTGAAGGATTCTGAGCAGTTTGGCCTGAGTGGAGAGAGACATGTCACCGATCTCATCGAGGAAAATAGTTCCTCCCTGACACTGTTCCAGTTTTCCGATTCGGCGGGACGAAGCGCCGGTGAACGCTCCTTTCTCATGGCCGAAGAGTTCGCTCTCGAGAAGGGTATCCGGTATGGCGGCGCAATTGATCGGAAGAAAGAGTTGGTTAGAGCGAAGGCTGTGTTGATAGATCGCCCGCGCCATTAACTCCTTTCCAGTTCCGCTTTCACCTCTGAGGAGGACAGTGACATCGCTGGGAGCAACCTGTCCGATGACCTTGTAAATCTCCTGCATCTTGGGAGAGGAACCGACAATCTGTTCCTCCTCTTTTTGTTGGTCCGGTTCGGGGGCATAGGAGACCCCCTCCTTCATCAGTTTCCGCAGGGCGATTGCCTTTTGCACCAACTCTTTCATCTGCGGAATCGGAAAAGGTTTCAGGATATAATCGAAAGCCCCATATTTCATAGTTTCAATCGCCGTCTCTGTAGTGCCATACGCTGTCATCAGAATGACAAGGGACTTCGGATCAATTAACTTTATCTCCTTCAACACCTCGATTCCGCTTCGGCCCGGCATCTTGATATCCATGATGATGAGATCGGGGGTCGATTCTTTCACCCGTGCCAACGCTTCATCCCCATTCTGGGCGGTGAGGACAGAAAAATTTTCCTCCAGCATCCTTTTCAATGAGTAGCGGATCGATTTGTCATCGTCAACGATCAGGATCGTCTGCATGGTGCCTCTTATAACACAAGATGAATCAGGAAGCAGAATTCTAAAGGTAAAGGTGACGAGGCCCGTATCGTTAATAGAAGGTTACGTCTATCGTATTGAATGCTTTTTAACGTAAGCCGTAACCGATAACCCAAACGGGCTTCGTAGCCGTAACCTTAACCTTAACCCAGATCCTCTGGGATATTTTTATCGTTCATAGTGGATGGGGAGCCAAACGGTAAAGATGGTTCCCTTCTCAGGCGCATTGATTACCTCGATCTTTCCATGGTGCTGGTCGATAATTCGATGGGTAATGGAGAGGCCGAGGCCGACCCCGCCCTCTTTTGTGGAGAAAAAGGGGTCGAAAAGCTTATCGATATCCTCCGGTGAGATTCCCGTCCCGGTATCCTCAATAGAGAGTTGGATCCATTGACCATCTTTTGAATTCCGCCCCTTCAAGGTCAATTGACCGCCCTGTGGCATGGCCTGGATGGCATTGAGCAAAAGGTTGAGCATCGCCTGTTTCATCTGCTCACGGTCCATCAAGATCATAGGCAGTGGCTGGGCTTCATTTTCAACAGTGATGTGTTGTTTCTCTATCTGAGGCCTGAGCAACTGGAGGATCTCTTCTATCATTGAGAGGACTTCCGTTTTTTCAAGAAAAGGGGGGGCAGGTTTTGCGAATCGAAGAAATTGATCGACAATCTCATTCATTCGATGGATTTCCTCCTCAATGACTTTCAGGTCTTCCTGTTGAACATTATCGGAGGGCAATCTTTCCCTCAAAGAATGGATGAGGATGTTGATGCTGGTCAGGGGATTTCGGATTTCATGGGCAATGCCTGCGGCCAATTGACCCAGGGCCGCCAATTTTTCGGAACGGATCAGCTGGGCCTCCGTTTTTCTAAGATCGGCAGTCGTCTTTTGAATCTTTTCTTCCATCTGCCGGCTGAAATTCTTGAGTTCCTGATACATGGAGGCATTCTGAATCGCCAGGCCTGCCTGTTGAGCAAAGGTCATAACCGAATCGAGTGTCTCCTGCGTTAACGTTCTTCCGGGTTCGATGTGGTCCGCGGCAATGACTCCCAGGGCCTTTTCCTTTGCGAGGAGCGGGATAACCACAAGGGAATGGAGATTGAATTTCTCCTTCAGGACACGGTTGACCCTCGGGTCCATTCTGGCATCGGGAATGATGTAAGGTTTCTTTTCAATCACGGATCTGGATACAACACTTGCTTCAGGATCTAAGGGAATCTCGATCCCCTCGATCTTCTCCACATCCACTCCTACAGCCATTTTACATTCGAGGGCATTTCTCTTTTCATTGATCAGATAGAGTCGCGCCCGGTCAAATCCGGTATGTTTGATCACCCCTTCCAATACGAGCCGGAGAATTTCATCGATATCCAGGGTTTCCATGAGGCCGGAGTTCTCAATACAGATGGCGGCCTGGTTGGCAACGGTTGAAAGCAACTCCTCTTCCATCTTCGAAAAGGAACGGGGTGAAGAGGTGTAACAGTTGATCACCCCGATCACTTTTTCTTTGATACACATCGGTACGCTCAACATGGAGACCAGGCCTTCTCTCCTTGCCAGCTCTTTCTCTTTAAAGAGAGGCTCCTGGAGGACATTAGCGATGGCCATCGGTTTATTATCAAGGGCGACATGGCCCACCACACCCTCACCGATGGACAGGCTTCGCTCCTTCAGGTATTCTTCGCTGATGCTCTGCGTGGCTTTCAATTTCAGCCGTTGATCCTTTTCATCGAGGATCCAGAGGGAGCAGATCTTGGAACTCATGACATTGGCCGTCACCGTGACAATCAGGCGAAGCACATCTTCGAGGTAGAGACCGGATGAAATCGCCTTACTGATTTCAAGAAGGGCGTTGATCTCGGCGGCATTAGGCCTATGATTCTTTGTCATCATACGCTTGGTTTTTATGTTTGGTTCATCATATACGAAAACGTCGCCTTTGAAAAGGCATTCCATCATAAAAAAAGGGATACCGATCTTCATGGGCATCCCCCTTTGAGTCTTCCCTTCTCAATTTCGGATCACCTGTTCATTAAACCCAACCCCGCAACTTGCAGGCCTCCGCCACCCTTGCCACGGAAACAAGATAGGCGGCCTGTCTCATATCCACCTTCTCCTGCAGATACATCTGGTAAACCCCGTGAAAAGCCCGGGACATTTTTTCGTCCAGCCTTTCGTGAACTTCGGCCAATGGCCAGTAAAAGTTATAGGCGTTTTGAACTTGCTCAAAGTAGGATACGGTGACACCCCCTGCATTGGCCAGGAAATCGGGAAGAACAAACACATTGTTCTGGTAAAGGATCTCGTCGGCCTCCGGTGTAGTCGGCCCGTTGGCCAGTTCGCAGGAGATCTTGCACTTGATCCGACCCGCGTTTGCCGCCGTGATGACGTTTTCGAGGGCGGACGGGAAAAGAACGGTGACATCCAGCTCCAGCAGTTCTTCGTTGCTGATCGCCTCCGCTTCCGGAAATCTTTCAAGGTTGCCGGTTTTCAGCTTATGGTCTACCACTTTTTTCGGGTCTAATCCTTTTGCGTTAAAAATTCCTCCCCTGGAGTCCGAAGCCGCCACCAGTTTAAGTCCGAGAATCTCCGAACCCAGAAGGGCCGCGTATTGACCGGCATTGCCAAAGCCCTGGATCGCCATGGTTTTCCCGTCGAGATCGATGTTCAATCGTTTGGCGGCCTCGCGCGTCACGTAGGCGCCGCCGCGTGCCGTCGCATCCCCCCGGCCTTCCGATCCTCCGATGGGAATCGGTTTCCCCGTGATGACGCCGGGATGATGTTGGCCTATCAACGTCTCATACTCGTCCATCATCCAGCCCATAATTTGGGGAGTCGTATAGACGTCCGGGGCGGGCACGTCTTTCGAAATCGACAACATCGGGGCAATGGCGCGAATATAGGCACGTGCCAAACGCTGTTTTTCGACTTCAGACATTCCTTTGGGATTGCAGGTGACCCCTCCCTTTCCTCCTCCCAGGGGGATATCCACCACAGCCGTCTTCCAGGTCATCCAGGCTGCCAGGGCGCGCACGGTATCGATGGTTTCATCCGGATGCCATCGGATGCCGCCTTTCGCGGGCCCCCTGGCCGTGTTAAATTGGACCCGGTACGCATGAAAGATGTGGATCTCTCCGTCGTCCATCATCACGGGAATGGTGACCCGGAGTTCCCTCTGGGGCCAACGGAGAAGCTCATGGGTTGCCCGATCCAGGCCTAACCGGTCCGCTGCAACATCCAGCTGTCTTTGCGCAATTTTGAAGGGATTCATCTCGATCATCGATTGTTCTCCTTTTAGGGTCAGTCATAAAAAAAGGCGTCCTGTCGCCCAGACGCCTTTGTCTTTCCTATGGCACTGTATGGTGCAAAAAAAGGCATCAAAATGTCTTGACGCCCCATCTCCAATACCTCTTTGTATTGTGGGGACTTATTAATCTAAAAAACGATTTTTGTCAAGAAAATTTTAAGAGAAAATTTTAAGTGCACTTTGAAGGCCTGTTTTTCACTCTTTTGGTAGCACACCTGCCTACCGGAAAAAAAGGGGATCCTCCGCCGGAGAGGTCTCCTCTGACTCGACGCCATCCAATCGATGGATGGGCATTTAGCTGATGAAGGCCTTGGATTTGATGAGTGCCTCCAGATTCAGATTCAGGATCCTCGAAGGGATTTTTTCAGTTCGATCGCCCTTTCTGAGGATTTTATCAACCTCCTCTTTATCCGCATCCATCACATACGGGATCCCCGACACATCCGAGGCATCGCGAGTCAAGCTGCAGATGTCATTTCTCGAAATATAATGTAATGCAAATTTCCTGGCCCCGGCCATGAATTGTTGAAGGCCTGCATTCAACCGATCAAAATAGGTGACCATCCCGATGGCCCCCGTCGGAATGCGTTCAAAATCCTTTCCGTAACGGTCCTTCAACTTAGCGGCCAGGACAAAGATATGCTCCACATCGTTTCCGAATTTTCCGATATCGGCAGGGACCTTTCCCTTTTGAACCATCTGGCCAATGGTGTTTCCCACCATGGCAGCGGTCATCGAGGCTCTGCCAAGACAGATGGCTTTAATATAAGGAGCGGCCAAGGCCAGGGCTTTAAAGATGTGGTCCTCAAGCGCCAGGCCTCCTGCGATGGCACAGGAGGGAATAAACGCCCCTTTCTGTTCCAAACGGGTCAAACATTGATAGAGGAGGCTTTCGAGATAGACAGTGGGGATTCCCCATTCGTTCATCATTCTCCAGGGACTCATCCCCGTTCCGCCTCCGGCACCATCCACAGTGAGTAGGGAAATCCTGGCGTCCGAGGCATATTTGACGGCCCGGGCCAGATCGGCGGGCCGGTAAGCCCCGGTTTTTAGCGAGATATGCTTGGCCCCGATCTTTTTCAGCCGGTTAACTTCCTGGTGAAACGCATCTTCTTCTACCATCCCTAGCCTTGAGTGTCTTTCAAATTCCTTGAAATCTCCTTGTTGAAAAGCGTTGCGAATCACAGGGTCCTCGGGGTCGGGAAGGACGATATAACCCCGGCTCTTCAGTTGCAACGCCCTCTCCAAAGAGGGGAGTTTCACCTCGCCGCCGATATCCTTGGCTCCCTGTCCCCATTTGGGTTCAATGATCTGAACGCCCAATTGTTCAACTGCATATTCGGGGACTCCCAATCGGCCGTCTTCGACATTATACTGGACGACAATGCCCCCGTACCCGTCATACCATTGCTGGAAAGTCCTGACCCGGCGCTCCATCTCCGGGGACCGGACGACCCGGGCATTCTTAATTTCGGCGTCGGGGTCCATACCGCAGACATTTTCTCCAACCACGACAAGCGTTCCCGAGATAGCGGCTGCGATGGCCATGGATTCCCAATGGATCCGGGCAATTTCGGTTGAACCGAGGGCGCCCGTAAAATAAGGGACCCTTAATTTAATTTTTTCCTCCGCCCCGACCTCCGTCGAGACGTCGACTGCGGGAAACGTGGCATAATCAGAGTTTGCAGGAACGCCAACCGCCCCCACACAGGTTCCCTGGATGTTAAAATGCGAGAAGTCAACGGGATAGTCCTTCTCGGACCCGGCCGTCACTCTTGAATAGGGTTGAGGATAGAGGATTTCCCTCCCCCTCAATGCGGATCGGCCCACCTCACAAGGACCAGGACAACCGTCCAGGCAGGTCACGCAGATCCCCGAAACGGGCGCAGGCTCTACTCGATTTTTTGTAAAAGTGGCTGGACTTCTGTTAGGCTTGGTCAGGGTCATGTCTCTCCTCCTTTTCTGCCAAGGAATGGAAAAAAGGCGTCAAAATATTTTTGACGCCCCCGTCACGGATACTTCCTTGTATTTAACGAAAAAAGGGGCCGAATTTCTTCGACCCCCTCGTCCCCAATACGGCTTTGTATTGATTTAGACTTTTATTACTACAAAAAAGGATCTTTGTCAAGAAAATTATTTAAAACTTATTGGAAAAAATGAGGGTTTATTTTAGATTGGCGAGGCGAGTTTGTCCAGGAAACAGATCGCCTGCTGGCGGCGCGGATCGGCCACTACCTGGGCAAAGGCTCCCTTCGTCGCCTTAGGAACATCGATCAAACGCAGAATCGATTCAAACTCACCGGCTTCAGGAAGCCACTCCAGGAGAACATTCGGCGCGGTTTCAAAGAATATTTCCTGGAGTTCTGATGCCGCATCGGCCGGGTAGACCGGAAGATAAATGATCCGTGCCTCGATTAGGTCATGGAAAAAGTGAGTTCCATAAGAGACTTCGGGGACATGGCCCGCTTCTTCCAGGGCCATTTCCACCAAGACCGATGCATTGTCGATATCGGCGTAACTCACGTTGACTCCCAGGGCGATGTTACTGGTTCCCCATCGTCCCGGCCCCATCATGATGATCTTGTCGGAACCTATCGATGGGTGCCGGTTGATTTGCCCCACCATGCGACCAAGGGATTTTTTCGCTTCGAAACCCAGGCGATTATAGCGCTTGGGATCGATGTAGAGAATGTAACGAATTTGCTCCACCAAACCGCCGGAAATCATTCGGTGGGCGCGAAATAGTGTCTGTTGGCGGTCCAGGGAATCCGGCATGGATACTTCCTCCAGCGTTCCGGGCAGATAAAGCGGACGGCATTGAAGCAGGTTGATGCGGACACGGTCCACCGGATCGACAGAAGCCGTAAACTCAATGTCCACCGGCTGTCCGTATGCCTCTTCGAGCTTGGATAATATCCTCCCGATGAAAGAGACCAAGTCTGTCTGCCGGATCAGGTTGTTAAAGGTGAACACCCATTGATCCTTGCTGCCCAGCATTTTTTTAGAGATGGGATCGTAGGGGTAATGGTCGCGCATGGTCGAGAGCAGCAGATGAAGGTTGGGATAGTCGCCATCGGATAGGAGATCGGTCAACGATTGAGTCGTGAAGAGGTTGTTTTTTAGATCGATCAGATCCATATGATGCTGTGAATATTTGGAGACCTTAACACCTACTTCCGGACGCAGGTGTGGATGGCTGATGGCGATCATCCGGGGGTAATCGGAATCGACCCGGTCCACGGCGCGCGTGCCCAGTCCAAAGACCAGGCGAATGATACCCTGCCGGGGATCAATGCGGTCGTTCCAGGCATAGAGATTGCGCGAAAAGGCAACTCCAGCAAGAGTGGGAAAAAAGTAGTGCCGATAAGGCATGCCTGAAACGCGCTGGACCAGGATCGCCATTTGTTCATCGTATTCGCCCAGCCCGCGTTTGCTCCGGTAGCAGAGGGCGTCCGGATTGAGGGCGCTGGCATAAACTAATTTGACCGCTTTCATGAATTCGGAGAGACGGACTTCGGGGTTTCCCTGGTTTGGGCAGAAGACACTCGAATATTTTCCGGCAAACGCATTTCCAAAGCTGTCCTCCAGCAGACTGCTTGAACGAACGATGATCGGCGCCTGGCCGTAGTAGTCGAGCATGGCCCGGAATTGTTCCTGAATGGTTGGTGAAAAATGGCCGGCCAAAAAGCGCTGTTCAATCTCTTGAAACTCATCACGGGAGGTGGCCGAATTGCAGGTCAAATGCAGGCGGAGGCGGAAGAGGTCGTTGTTGACCAGAAAGGTGAAAAAGACATCCGAGCCGATATAAAAGGAGTCGTGGTCGTCGAGCCGTTCCGAGAAGTCGATTCCGGATTCCTCCTTTGATGCCAGGAGGATTCGCCGCGCCAGCAACATGCCGGCCGCTTTCCCGCCGATGCGTCCGGCCCCGATCAAACGGTTACGAATTTGAAAAAGATCATCCAGGGTAAAATAACGGTCCGCCAGCCGGCTAAAGACAGGGTGATGACCAATGAGCATCCGGTTCAATTCCAATTTTAAAGCCAATTGTTCCGGATCCGTTTCGTCAAATCCGGACGGAGAATGGCTGTAGTGGAGGAGTTTTTGATAAACGCTTTCCCATGGGGCGATCGGTCGCGTTGTGTCGAGCAAGGGGGATTGGTAAACGGAAGAGAGCACTTTGGCGGCTTCCTGACTTTGAGAAAGAGGGGCCCATTGGTCGCCGGCCACGAGATGGGGCAGAAACATCTGGGGCGAGTAACGATCCCACACCTTGATGGGATGGATATGCATTTGACCCCTTGTCTGATAGATATCGACCAGAATCTGGGTTGTATCCCGAATTCGGGCTACGGCATGATGTGCGTGCTGGCCGCGGGTCAGAGCGAAATAGGCAATCGTGTTAAACTCATAGAGCAAGGGGCAGGTGATTTGGAAAAAATTGGCTAAAAGTTCATCCGTGGCCCATTCCACGACCAGGGCGGATAGATTGTCAAAAACGTACATCACCTCACGGCCATAGGCCTCAATGAGACGATGCGTTTCCCGCGTAAAATAGTCGAATCCTAAACCGGGGTCTAATTCGATTATTTCCAGCCCCGGGCGTGGTGTCAGCACAGGTGGATGGGAGGCGAAGCGAAGATAGACCGTCCGTCGATGAAGAGCGATGGCGGTTTCGGCAAATGGCTCGGCAAAGTATTGATAATCCTCCAGACGTTCCACCTGCCAGACGACATTGTCGCCAAGACGGATTCCCTGCAACACATCATCTAATGCTGGAATACCACTGGGAATCTTGGAAGGGTGCATTTTTAACCAAACCTCTCTGAAACGATCTATTATGATGTAATATGTTTTATAGATTGAAAGCAAACTCAGCAATCCGGAAAAAGTTATTCAACTTAGTCAACAACGTCCCGCATGTGAGTTAAAAGTCCGGGAACAGAATGGAGAGCGTTTCACCGTCGGGGGTGCGGTTGAAGCGGAAGGTCAGTTGGATCCGGTCATTTCTTAGACCGAGGGAGACCGGAACCTCTGCCATATCCTGGTCGGCGCCGGTGATGGAACGGGCGATAGAGATGATTCTATCAGTTATTTCCGGGCCGGGAGGGAGGAGCTGATACTTCCCCTTGGCCTCGATTGTAAATAATACTTTTCCATCTTTTGGACGCCAGATAGAGATATTTTTGGCTTTCTCACTGGCTCCATAGAAGATCCCGAGACCGAGAAACTTGAGAGCCAACTCATCAGGGTTTCTGCCTGGATCCCCTGAAATTCCCTTAGCCGCCTTCTCCAGTTCTTTTTTGGGATCCGTCTCCAGATAACAATCACAGAACTCCTGCAACCTCTGGTGATAATTTCTGTCATCTTTGATCATTTTTATCCTCCTTTTGCCTATATATAATATAACTAAGCATAAAGTCACAGGATATCAAATTCAAGGAAAATTTTGACTCAAGTCAATGTAGATTCCTAAATGAATGGTTAAGGTTAAATCAAAGAACAAAATAAAGGGGTGGTTTAAATGGCGAAAAGAATCGATCGGAATATGACGGTTAAGGAGGTTTTGGACCGGTATCCCGAAACCGCCAACGTTTTTCAGAAATATAACCTTCTCATCGTCGGGAAATCGTGCGGTCCCCATGAACCCATGGCTTTTTTCACAAAGGCGCACGGGGTGGAGTACGAGCAGTTTGCCCAGGAGTTAGAAACGGCCATTTCTGAAAAACCCGAAAAGGTTGAAGCCATTGAGATAGACCCCTCTCTGATCGGGGATACGATCTACCAGAAGTTTGTTAAAACGGCTCTCATCATATCAGTAACGACCGGGTGCCTTTATGGAGCGGTCAAGCTCTTTGAAGCGGGAATGGGGGGGTCTTTCGACATCCTTTCCAAAAGGGCGATTCAGATGCATGGCTCAAGCCAACTGGTGGGATGGGTCGGCCTCTATATCATGGGTTTTTTCTATTTCATCCTGCCCCGGCTCAAGGGCACCACACTCGCCGGAAGAAAATGGGCGAACTTCAGTTACTACCTGGTCCTTGCCGGATTGATCATTCGCGCCCTTTTTTATTATATTGAGGAGTCGAATACGCCTCTTTATCCATTGCTTGCAGGGGTTCTGGATACGGGAGCGGCAGCCATCTTCTTTGGCGTCTGCCTGAAGACCCTCAGGCAGAGCACAGAGCCCAAAGCAATTCAGGACAATTTTCTCCTTGCAGGGATTGTCTGGTTTCTGATCAGCGGCATCATTTACTTCGTCCTCAATCTTCAGCTCTACGTGGGCTCCTTTCCATCGGATAACCCTCTGATCGCAGGTTCGGTTCCTCCTTATCTTTTCAGTGCATGGGTTCACCTCTTTCTAATGGGTTTTGTCTTTAACTTCATCTTCGGCATTTCCTCGAAGACGGTTCCATCGTTTCTGGATACGCCTCCCGTCCGCGAGGGGATGATCAGAAAGTTCTTCTGGATCTATAATATCTCACTGATCGGTTATGTGGTCTCAGCGCTGACGAGGATCCAGGCGGTTTATTTTCTCACACTTCTTCTCATCGCCCATTTTACATGGTTCTTTATCCTGTCGTTGAGGGTTTTTGAAAAGAGGGTAGGGGACCTGGATGATGTGAAAATGGACCGGAGCCATGAGCGTTTCATCCGTGTAGGTTATGGCTGGCTGGCCGTCTCCCTGGGGATCGCCCTCTTTCAACTGTTCTCTGAAGATCCTTATACTCAGCACATGCTTCGCGGGGCGGCCAACCATGGTTATACGGTTGGTTTTGTGAGCATGCTCATGATCGGCTATTCGATGAAGATGCTTCCCGTCTTTACGGGGAACCGGATTTGGAGCGGAACGTTGACAATCTGGACCTTCTGGCTATTGAATATCGGCAACGGGTCCCGGATCGGATTCGAAATCCTCTCTGCCACCAAAGACCAAACCATCCATCAGATCGTGGGCTTTACGGGCTTTTTGGAAGTGCTGGCTCTCATCCTCTTTGGAATCAATATCTGGGTGACGATGAGCAAGGAGGAGGCCTATGAAGAGAAACCCATCGAGGTTTTCAGCGGAAATGAAACCGTGTACGCCCTGACCGAGCAGTTTCCCCGCGTCATTCCGGTTCTGAAGGAGGCCGGTTTTGAGAAGATTACAAATCCACTTCTTCGAAAGACTCTTGGCAGGGCCATCACCGTAAGGAAGGCTTGCGAGGAACAGAAGGTCGATTTTAAAGCCTTAAAACCGAAGATCGAATTGGCGATGGGAAAATCCTGATAAGGAAACCAGGAACTCAGGAAAAATCATAAATTATTTTGAATTAATTCCTGCTTTCATGGCTTCCTAATTCCTAAACGGCTACCCTCCCATGCTATTGGTGAGGAGGATGGCTTCGGCGATCTCGCGCATCGTTTTACGGCTATCCATGCTGGCTTTGCGGATCCGTTTGAAGGCCTCTTCTTCGCTCAGCTCCTGCCGTTTCATCAATATCCCCTTCGCCCTCTCGACGAGTTTGCGAATCTCGAGCTCTTCCTGGATCACCTTGGTTTTGACCATCAGTTCGGTGCTCTCGATGCAAACGGCCGCCTGGCTGGCAACCGCGGTGAGCATGTCTTGTTCCGCCTCGGTAAATTCGTGGGGATAGGAGGTATAGCAGTTAATCACTCCGATCACTTTTTCCTTGATGGCGAGGGGGACGCTGAGCATGGAGACCAGGCTCTCTTTTCTTGCCAGCTCTTTCTCTTTGTAGCGGGGCTCCTTGAGAACATCGGGGATGGCCAGGGGCCTCTTGGTCTGGGCGACATAACCCACCACCCCTTCCCCTAATTTGAGGCTCCTCTCCTTCAAGTATTCTTCGCTCATGGTCTGTGTGGCCCGGATTTTAAGAACCTTGTCCTTTTCGTCGAGAAGCCAGAGGGAACAGATCTTCGAATCCATCACATTGGCTGTCACCGTCACGATCAGCTTGAGGATATCGTCCAGGTACCGGTCCGAAGAGATGGCCTTGCTGATTTCAGTCAGGGCCTTAATCTGTTGTTTATAAGGGGTCTTTTTGGAGAGCAAAGGGGAGACTCCTTTCTGAGTCAGTTGGGCTTAATTTACAAAATAGGCAAACGCTTGTCAAATAAAATGTAAAATGAAGCCCGAGGGAGGGGACGCGACCCTTTTTTATCTCGTTCACTATGGGATTACCCGGCGGGGTTGACCGGAGAAGGAAGAGTATGGTAAATCTGAGTATATTTTTTTAGTCCATCGAAGGGGGAAAGAAGATATGACGGGCTTGGCGAAAAAAGACGTGATTCGAATTTCAAGGGAAAAGAAAGTAAGGTTTGTCCGCCTGTGGTTCACGGACATCCTTGGTTTCTTAAAGAGTTTTGCCATTACCATCCGGGAGTTAGAGAGGGCTTTGGAGGAGGGCATGGGGTTTGACGGCTCATCGGTTGCCGGATTTGCCCGTATCGATGAGAGTGATATGGTGGCCATGCCGGACCCTTCCACGTTCAGAATCCTTCCCTGGAAGGCGAGCGACCATGTCGTGGCCGCCATGTTCTGTGACATATTGGAGCCAGAGGGAAATCCCTACCAGGGTGATCCCCGGTGGGTATTGAAGAAAAACCTCGAAAGGGCTGCCCAATTGGGATATACCTTCAATGTCGGGCCGGAGCTGGAATACTTCTATTTCCAGAGTTCAACCGGCAAACCGGTTCTTCTGGATTCGGGAGGATACTTCGATCTTACCCCTCTTGACGTGGCAAGTGACCTGCGAAAGCAGACGGTGATCGTTCTGGAGGATATGGGCATCCTGGTGGAATACAGCCACCATGAAGCGGCGCCCAGCCAGCATGAAATCGATCTCAGGTACAGCGATGCCCTGACCATGGCAGACAGCACCATGATCTACCGTCTGGTTGTCAAAGAGGTTGCCCTGAAGAATAATGTCTATGCCAGCTTCATGCCCAAGCCGGTTTTCGGCGTGAACGGGAGCGGGATGCATACCCATCAGTCCCTTTTCAGAGGGAGGAAGAATGCCTTTTTCGATGCGAAGGATCAATACCATCTTTCTCCGATCGCCAAGCATTATATCGCCGGGTTGATGAAATATGCGAAAGAAATTACCCTGGTGACAAACCAATGGGTCAATTCCTATAAGCGGTTGGTGCCGGGATACGAAGCGCCTGTCTATATCTCCTGGGCCCAGAAAAACCGGTCGGACCTGATCCGTATCCCGGTCTATAAACCCGGAAAAGAGGATGCGACCAGAGTGGAATACCGGTCGCCGGACCCTGCCTGCAACCCCTATTTTGCCTTTTCCGTCATGCTGGCCGCGGGATTGGATGGGATTGAAAGGAAGTATCCATTGAGAGATCCGGTCGAACGGAATGTGTATGAGATGCCTGAGAAGGAAAGAAAAAAACACGGGATTGAGTCCCTTCCGGGAGACCTGTACGAAGCCATCCAGATTACGGAAGGAAGCGGGCTGGTGAAGCGGGCGCTGGGGGAACATGTTTTTTATAAATTTATCGAAAATAAAAAGATCGAGTGGGAACGTTTTCGCGCCCGGGTGACCGATTTCGAACTGGACCAATACTTTTCAATTTTGTAATGGGAGGGGATATGGATCCGTTAAAAGAGTGGTGGATTGAAGAGAAGGCAAAAAAGGCGATTGAGAAACTCATAGCCCATGATTTCAAAGCCAGCTATGTCAAATCAAAGGCGGGGGCGGCAGAAGAAATCCAGAAGTATATCACTCTTGGGCAAAGCATCGGGGTGGGAGGCTCCCTCACCATCAGGGAACTTGGGATTCTGGAACAATTGGAATCGAGGGGGCACACCGTCTATAATCACTGGAAACCCGGCCATTCAAAAGAGGAAATCCTCCAGATCCGAAAGGCGCAGATGACCTCCGATATTTTTCTCAGTAGCACGAATGCGGTTACTCTGAACGGAGAACTGGTCAACATCGATGGCATTGGAAACCGCGTCAATGCGTCCGTCTTCGGACCAGGGAAGGTCATTCTGGTTGCCGGATACAATAAGATCGTCGAGGATATTCCCGAGGCGATCAGGAGGATCAAGAATGTGTCGGCGCCGCTCAATGCCCGACGACTCAATATTGATGTTCCGTGTGCCAAGGTTGGGAAATGCGTGGATTGCAATTCTCCCAACCGGATTTGCAGGGCCATTGTCATCCACGAGAGAAGGCCATCCTTGACGGATATGCTTATCATTCTGGTTGGTGAAGAATTGGGCTTTTGAAATCCGAAGCACGAAATTCGAAATACGAAACAATTTCGAAATACTAAATCCAAATGTTCAAAACTGGTTTTGGATTTTTTTCCATTCGATATTCGGAGTTGTTTCGAATTTCGATATTCGAATTTCGAAATTGGGGGTAAATAAATGGGCAAAATCAGGAGGGCGATCATTAGCGTCTCGGACAAGACCGGCGTGATTTCTTTTGCGAAGGATTTGTCGCAGATGGGAGTAGAGATTCTTTCAACCGGAGGAACCGCAAAGACGCTCAGGGAGAACGGGATTCCGGTAAAGGATATCTCGGAGTATACAGGGTTTCCGGAGATGCTCGATGGGAGGGTAAAGACCCTTCATCCGAAGGTCCATGGAGGGCTCTTAGGACAACGGTCAAAGCCTGAACATACGGCCAAGATGAATGAACACGGGATCCTCCCCATCGACCTCGTTGCTGTAAATCTTTACCCTTTTGAAGCGACAGTGGCCAGGGAGGATTGCAGCCTGGAGGATGCCATCGAGAATATCGACATCGGCGGACCGACCATGCTCCGTTCGGCGGCAAAGAATTATCCGGACGTTACGGTTGTGGTGGATCCCGGCGATTATGATGGGATCCTCTTTGAGCTGAAAGAGAAAGGCGGGGTTTCTTCCGAAATGAACTTCCGTCTGGCCAAGAAAGTATTCCAGCATACGGCGCGATATGATGGCGCCATCTCGAACTACCTCGGCGGGATTGAAAAAGGCAAAAAAGTTTATGAATTTCCGGAGGCCCTTACTCTTCAGGTGATAAAGTCTCAGGAACTGCGCTACGGGGAGAATCCCCATCAAAGGGCCGCATTTTACAAGGAGCGCCTCCTGACCGAGCCTTCCGTAGCGAATGCCGCACAGCTTCAGGGCAAGGAGCTCTCCTATAACAATATCCTTGATATCGATTCCGCCTATGAAACAGTCAAGGAGTTTGAAGAGCCTGCCGTTGTCATTATCAAGCATAATAACCCTTGCGGGGCGGCCGTCTCCTTCAGGAGTTTGTCCGATGCTTATCGAAAAGCAAGGGACTGTGATCCTGTCTCGGCATTCGGCGGGATCGTGGGTTTCAACCGGGAGGTTGATCCGGAAACAGCCCGGGAGATGCTGGACCTCTTTCTCGAAGCGATCATCGCCCCCGGGTTTGATCGGGAAGCGCTTGAGATTCTAAAGGCCAAAAGAGACCTGCGGATTCTTCAAACACCTCCTCTTGCTTCTTTTGACAATCAGAAGGGATTCGATCTCAGAAGGGTTGTCGGCGGACTTCTGGTCCAGGACCGGGACCTCGGCAAGGTTCTGATGGACCAGTGGAAGGTGGTGACGAAGAGGAAACCCACGGACGAAGAGAAGAGGGCTATGGCTTTCGGGTGGAAAGTGGCGAAGCATGTCAAATCAAATGCGATTGTCTTGGTGAGGGAAGATCGGACCATTGGAATCGGAGCAGGCCAGATGAGCCGGGTCGACTCCACGCGACTGGCAGTGATGAAGGCCCAATCGTCGACCAAAGGGACGGTTTTAGCCTCGGATGCGATGTTTCCGTTCCGGGACGGCGTGGATGCCGGTGCAGAAGCGGGAGCCTCAGCCATCATCCAACCCGGCGGTTCGATCCGGGACGATGAGGTGGTAAGGGCTGCGGATGAATACAACATCGCCATGGTCTTTACAGGAATGAGACATTTTAGACACTAAAAGTTTCAAGTGACTAAAGTGACTATAATGCCTAAAGTTTTAAAACTCATGTAACTTTAGACACTTTAGTTCACTTTTAACTTTAGTCACTTCCACAGCATTAAAAAACGAGGTTCAGATGAAAGTATTGGTGGTAGGTGGTGGAGGCAGGGAGCACGCTCTGGTCTGGAAAATCGCCCAGAGTCCGAGAGTCTCAAGGATCTACTGTGCTCCGGGCAATGCAGGCATTTCCGAACAGGCGACCATCGTTTCCATCAAGGCGAATGAATTGAAGGGCCTTCTCGATTTTGCACTAAAAGAAAAGATTGATCTCACCGTAGTCGGTCCCGAAGAGCCGTTGACCCGGGGGGTTGTCGATCTCTTCGAGTCAAAAGGACTTTCTATTTTCGGAGCGAGCCAGAAAGCTGCGGAACTCGAAGGAAGTAAAGCCTTTGCCAAAGAGATGATGAAGAAGTGCCACCTCCCCACCGCCTCCTATGGGGTCTTTGAGGATCGGCAGGGGGCTATTGACTATATTCACAAGCAAGGCGCTCCCATCGTGGTGAAGGCTGACGGTCTGGCCGCAGGCAAAGGGGTGATCCTCTGCAAAACAGTGGAAGAAGCCATTCGGTCTGTCGATCAGGTGATGGTGGAGAAGGTTTTCGGGGAGGCAGGCAATCGGGTTGTGATTGAGGAATATCTTGTGGGTGAGGAGGCTTCTTATCTCGCCTTTACGGACGGAAAAACGATCCTTCCTCTGGCTTCCTCCCAGGACCACAAGGCGGTTTTTGATGAAGATGAAGGGCCAAATACAGGGGGAATGGGAGCCTATTCTCCTGCGCCCGTGGTCACCGAAGAGGTTCATGAAAAGATTATCGAAAAGGTGTTGAGGCCGATTATCTATGGCATGAACGAAGAGGGGAGGCCTTACAAAGGCGTCATCTATGCCGGCCTGATGATTCATAACGGTCATCCGAAGGTGCTCGAATTCAATGCCCGCTTCGGAGACCCGGAAACCCAGCCTGTCCTGATGCGCATGAAGGGAGATCTTATTCCCATCCTTGAGGCCTGTATCCATGGGAATCTCTCCCGGTGCAAAATCGAGTGGGAGAATAAGGCGTCGGTCTGCGTGGTCATGGCGTCAGATGGATACCCGGGAGACTACCAGAAAGGGAGGGCGATCGAAGGGTTAAAAGAAGTTTCAAAAATGGAAGATGTTTTCGTCTTCCATGCAGGCACGGCATTCACCGACGGCAAGATGATCACCAATGGAGGAAGGGTTTTAGGGGTAACGGGCCTGGGAGAGAATATTCCTAAGGCCATTGAAAGAACCTATGAGGCCATTGCAAAAATTTCATGGGATGGAGTCCATTATCGGAAAGATATTGGAAAGAAGGCATTGTGTTGGCTCTGATAAAAACCGTGAAACGCAAGAAGTAAGGCGTAAGGCGAACCTCATTCCAAAAAAGATGTCAATCCGGCCCCGTATTCAGTACGGGGTAAACTTCAGCCGGAATCCAGTTTTTTTAAATATCGATAAAGGCAGGACTGGATGCCGGATCAAGTCCGGCATGACGGCAAATGGAGTTTATGAAGAGATTCTATTTAGGAGATATTAACCCATGTATAAGATCGCAGTGATTCCCGGAGATGGGACAGGTCCCGAAGTCGTATCAGAGGGGCTGAAGGTCCTGAAAGCGGTCTCCGAAAAATTCAATTTCAAATACCAATTGATTCATTATGATTTAGGCGGGGATCATTATCTGAAAACCGGAGAGATTCTTCCTGATTCGACGCTGGAAGAATTGAGAACGATGGATGCCATCTACCTCGGAGCCATCGGCCACCCGGACGTGAAACCGGGAATCCTTGAGAAGGGGATTTTGTTAAAGACCCGTTTTGAATTGGATCAGTTTATCAACCTGAGGCCTGTCAAACTCTACCCGGGAGTCGAAACACCCTTGAAGGATAAGAAGCCTGAGGACATCGATTTCATTGTTGTCCGGGAGAATACGGAAGGGGCCTACTTGGGGGCAGGAGGGTTTCATAAAAAGGGGACCCCCGATGAAATTGCAGTACAAGAGGCGATCCATACCCGAAAAGGAGTGGAGCGTTGCATCCGGTATGGGTTTCAGTATTGCCGGAAGCGGAATAAGAAAAAAAAGGTCACGCTCTGTGGAAAAACGAATGTCCTCACCTACGCCTTCGATCTCTGGGAGAGAACGTTCCGTGAAGTGGCAAGCGAGTTTCAAGATATCCAGACGGATTATGCGCACGTGGATGCCATCTGCATGTGGATGGTGAAGAATCCAGAGTGGTTCGATGTCATTGTGACGGACAATATGTTCGGTGACATCATCACCGATCTGGGGGCGATGATCCAGGGAGGTCTGGGCATTGCGGCCGGCGGAAATATCAATCCGCAGGGGGTCTCGATGTTTGAACCAATGGGGGGCTCCGCGCCCAAGTATACCGGCAAGGGAGTTGTGAGTCCCCTGGCGGCCATCGGCGCCTGCCAGATGATGCTCGAACACCTCGGAGAGGAAGAAGCCGCGAAGAAAATTGAAGACGCCGTCATGAAAGTCGTCAGAAATGACGTAAAAAGCCTGACCGCCGGGAAGATGGGATACAGCACCTCGGAGGTCGGTGATTTGGTGGTGAAATATCTTACTAAATAAATTTCGCATTGCGGATTGCAGATTGCGGAATTAAAATTTACCTGATGTTAATTAAAAATTCCGAAATCCGCATTTGAAGGGGAGGTTACGATGGAATGGGGAATGAAGAACCGTTTGGCCCAGTTGATTCAATCCGATGGACATTGTCTCTTCTTGCCAATCGATCACGGCTATTTTCAGGGGCCTACTCGAAAGCTGGAAAAGCCCGGTGAGACCATCAAGCCGTTGCTGTCCTATTGCGATGCCCTCTTCGTAACGAGAGGAGTGCTTCGCGCTTCCATCGATCCTGGGCACACCAAGCCCATCATCCTCAGGGTTTCGGGCGGGACAAGCATGGTTGGAAAGGACCTTTCCGATGAAGGAATTACCACTTCGATGGAGGAGGCCATTCGGCTCAATGTGGCAGCGGTCGGAATCTCTATCTTTGTCGGAAGCGAACACGAGAAGGAGTCCTTGTTAAACCTCTCGAAACTGGTGGATGAAGGTGAAAAATATGGCATCCCCGTGATGGCCGTGACCGCGGTTGGCAAGGAATTGGAAAAAAGAGATGCCCGATACCTTGCCCTGAGTTCCAGGATAGCGGCTGAATTGGGCGCAAGGATCGTGAAGACCTACTGGTGCGAGAACTTTGATAGGGTCGTTCATGGTTGCCCGGTGCCGGTGGTGATGGCGGGTGGCCCCAAGGTCAATTCGGACCTGGAGGTCCTCGAATTTGTCCATGACGGCATGGAGAAAGGGGCCATCGGAGTCAACCTTGGGAGAAACGTCTGGCAGAATGACCATCCGGTGGCGATGATCAAAGCCCTTCGCGCCATCATCCACAAAAAGGCTTCGGTAAAGGAAGCGAACGAGATCTTCGGACAGGAGAAAAGTAAAAAATCAAAAACATAAATAACAACCGTTTTGGCCTTCCAAATGTTTCCGGACTTTTTCAGAAGTCCCAAACAAAAATTTGGGGGACGTTGATGAAAATAATCACTTTACATCCCTTGGTAAATGTGGTAGAAGGTTTATATGCCTAGGCAAGCAAGATTAGACGCACCTGG
>JAGVBT010000122.1 GCA_020059605.1 Deltaproteobacteria bacterium | reverse complement strand
CCACTTCCCTTCTCAACCAGCTCTTTGAACTTCTCAGCTGCCTCAACAACGATACCCGCTTTAAACGGGCTTCCAATACGGATGGTCTTTTCTGCCGAGATAGCTTTCCCTGTGCTCATAAAAAGGAAACACAGGATTGCTATAATCGACAGAAAAAATCCTAATTTTAAATTTCTCATTATTTTACCCTCCCTTCTTTTTGTCATTTTTTTATCTCCTTGAGCAATTTGCCGTAGAGTTCATGTTCGCTCGCCATGAGTTTCCCATAAGCCTCGGGGCCAAGGTAATGGAGATTGACCACCATATCCTTGGCATTCTTCCTGAAAACCGGGTCATCCATTCCCTGTTTAAAGGCGTCGTGGAGTTTCTTGATGACATCCGGGGGAGTGCCTTTGGGTGCAACCAACCCACGCCACATTCCCATGACAAAATCAATTCCTTGCTCTTTTACGGTTGGAACATCCGGAAACATTTCAAATCGCTTTTCTGCAAAGAGGGCGATGATCTTTAACTTTCCTGCCTTGACATGTTCGATTCCTTCGGGGGGAGAGACAGAGACCGCATTAATGTGACCTCCAAGAATGGCGGTCACGGACGGACCTCCGCCAGAGAAGGGGATATGATTGAATTTCACGCCCGTTGCTGCTTCAAAGGCAAGAGCAACGAGATGAACTCCCCCGCCAGCGCCGGAATTCCCAACGGTGATCATATTCGGATTCTTCTTGGCATAGTCCAAGAATTCCTTAAGGCTCTTCCAGGGTGAATCGGACCTCAGAAGGAACATGGACGGGTCACTGACAACATTAATGACAGGTTCGAAATCTTTGTAAGTATAAGCCGTTTTCACCTGATGGGGAAGAATGGTGAGGGGATTGACGGCTGAGGTCAGGGTGTATCCATCCGGCTGGGCTTTCATCCCTTCGGTGTAACCCACGGCACTTCCCCCGCCCGGCTTGTTAACAACAACGACAGCCTTTCCAAGGTATTGTCCTGTCGTAGCGGCCAAAGCCCGAAAGATCAAATCGGTTGCTCCACCGGCTGCCCAGGGAATGATAATCTGGACTTCCTTCGTTGGAAACTCTGCCGCCTGAAGCGGGATGCTTACTAAAAGGATAAAAGTTGCCAATAACCCAATCATTATTTTTTTTAACATGGTCCTACCTCCTTTCGGATCTCTCCGATGAACAATGAACGATAAACTGCCGCTTCCTGCTTCCTGCTTCCTGCTTCCTGCTTACTGCTTACTGCTTACTGCCTCCCCCCTCCTTTCATGGTTTTTTTGAATATCACCCGAATTAACGGGATGACCAGGAATATCATCGTGGCAAGCAAAAATGCCATTGAAATAGGCCGATTGAAAAAAAATCCAAAATCCCCATGGGAGATCATCAAGGATTGACGGAAAGCTACCTCCAGTTTTGGTCCGAGGACCAATGCCAGAAGAAGCGGCGCTCCCTCGTAGGCCCACTTCCTCATCAAAAAACCAATTCCTCCCAAAAGGAGCATCACCCATATGTCAAATACGGAATTGTTCACGGTGAACATTCCCGTGATACAGAAAAGAATGATGAGAGGCAAGAGGATCTTCTTGGGAATTCTGAGTATATTGGCGAAGAGAGGAACGAAGGGGAGATTGAGGACGAGGAGAATAAAGTTTCCGATATACATACTGGCGACAACCCCCCAGAAGAGTCCCGGATGCAGGCTGATCATTAAGGGCCCCGGTGACACTCCATGGATGAGAAGGGCGCCGAGAAGGATGGCCGTGGGAGGAGCAAAGGGGATTCCCAAGACAAAGAGAGGAATGAACGCTGCTTGACAGGCGGAGTTATTGGCGGACTCGGGGCCGGCCACCCCTTCGATCGCTCCCTTCCCAAAATCGTCCGGGGTCTTAGAAATTTTTCTTTCGATCATATAAGAGGAATAGGTTGCGATGACAGGGGCAGGTCCGGGAACCAGACCTACGCCAAACCCAATCCCCGCCCCCCTGAGAATGGGGCCGATCGATCTCTTTATATCCCGCAGGGTAGGGTAGAGCTCTCTGAGGCGGGGTATGAGAACTCGTTGTTCCAGCATCCCTGCCGGTTTTTCCACGTTTATGAGAACTTCCCCGATGCCAAAGAGGCCGATGGCAACAGCCACAAATTCGATTCCCCCCAGCAGATAAATAGAGCCAAAGGTAAACCGGGCATCTCCGGTCACCGGGTCCAGCCCGATCGTTCCAATGATCAGGCCAACGATAGCCATCATCAGGGCTTTGAGCAGGGAGGCCCCTGTGACATTGCTCAGGACAACGAATCCGAAGACCATCAATGAAAAATATTCCGGTGGGCCAAAGGCCAAAGCGGCCTGGGCTAAAGGGGGAGCCAGAAAAACCAACCCGAATAGACCAATCGTCCCAGCGATAAAAGAGCCGATTGCACAGATAGCCAGAGCCGGGCCGGCTCTTCCCTTTTGGGCCATCTGGTAACCATCAATGCACGTGATGACTGAGGCCGTTTCACCCGGAACGTTCAGCAGAATGGAAGTGGTGGACCCTCCGTACATCGCTCCGTAATAGATTCCGGCAAGCATGATAATGGCAGAAGTTGGATGGAGGCCGAAAGTTGCAGGAATGAGAAGGGCTATTCCTGCGATTGGCCCGATTCCCGGGAGCACGCCGATCAGCGTTCCGACAATGGTGCCCATCAAACAATAGAAGAGGTTATGGATCGTTGCGGCGATTGTAAACCCTGTTGCCAGGTGTTGAAGTGATTCCAGCATCTATATGCTCTTGGTTTTCAATTTTCTTTCCTCCCCTCACCCCTGAGGGGAGAGTCGATAAGACCCGACCACGGGGGGAAGGGTGAGGGGTTAAAGCCCGATCCATCCCTTCGGCAGAGGTATCTTCAGCCATTGAACGAATAGAAAATAAGAAGTAATGGCTGTGACCAGGGACAAAAGAATATTCCATGTCCACCGTTTCATCCCCAGAATCCTGAGGAGGGCCACGATTAATAGAAAAGCGATGAGGGGATAACCAAGCTTATTGAAAAACAGGGTGGCCAACCCCAACGTCCCCACAAAGAGGACGATCTGTTTTATCGTTCCAGGTGCTTTGACGATCGTTTCTTTTGGGGTAAATATTTTTTTGTGTTGAAGGAAAAGTTTTAGTACAAAGGCGGCGGACAATATCATGAGGAGGATCCCCAAACAGAGAGGAAACAATCCTGTGCCCGCCATCCGGAAGGTTCCGATAGGCATCCTTAAAGAGAGGAGCGCGGTAGCCGCTCCGAAGAGGAAAATGACCATCCCAACAATGATCTCATCCCGCTTCAAAAAAATCTCCTTCTAACGATGAACAATGAACGAAGTACAATGAACAAAAGCCAAAAACTTCAATCATTTTTTGTGTTCATCGTTTGCTTCATTTAGTCCATCAAGGCTCCGCCATTCACATCCAGGATTTCACCGGTGATGAAAGAAGCATCATCGGAGGCCAGGAACAATACGGCGTCTGCCACATCTTCGGGTTTTCCAAGGCGACCGAGGGGAATGGAAGCAATGATCTCCTTTCGCCTCTCCGGCGACCACTGGGCGCTCATCTCCGTCTCAATCGCATGGGGCGCCACTCCATTGACATTGATTCCGTATTGGGCCAATTGCCTTGCCAGGGTTTTGGTCAATGCATCGATCCCCGCCTTCGAAGGACCATATCCCGGAGCGGAAGTGATATCCCCCATTTTTCCTGCGATCGAAGAGACATTGATGATCTTTCCGTATCTTTGTTGTTTCATGGTCTCCACAACCGCTTTTGAACAGTTAAAGGTTCCTTTGAGATTGACCTCGATGACCTTGTCCCAGTCCTCTTCCGTGATCGTCTCAATCGTTCCCCTTCGAATGATTCCGGCATTGTTCACGAGGATGTCAACACGGCCAAAGGCTTTTTGGACCTTTTCAACCATCGCTTTCACTTCAGCGCTTTTCGTAATGTCACAGGAGGCAGCGATCGCTACTCCTTTTCTCTTCTTAATCTCATTTTTCAAGGTTTCGAGCATCTCTTCGTCCACATCCACGAGGACCACCCTCGCCCCCTCCCGGGCAAAAGCCAGGGCAATCGCCTTTCCGATCCCCCTTGCTCCTCCTGTGACGATGGCCACCCGGTCTTTGAATTCCATATTTTATCCTCTTGTCAGTAAATCTTTCCAAATACCAGATTGGGAAGGAACAAAACAATATCCGGCAGAAAGATGAGCAGGATATTGACCAGCACAATGGCTACAATGAACGGTATGCATTCTTTGATATAATCTTCTATAGGACAATTCAGGATAGAACAAGTGGTATACATGGACACACCCACGGGCGGAGTGACAAGTCCCAGAACCACCACGAGCATAAAGATAATTCCGAAATGGACGGGATCAACGCCTACCTCCGTGACCAGTGGAAGGAGGATGGCGGTGAAAAGGAGTATAATCGCCGTGCTCTCGACAAACATGCCTGCAATAAAGACAGCGCCGACAATAAGAAGCAATAATATGTGAGAGTTATGGGTTATTCCGAGCATAAACCTGGAGAATGCATCTCCTGCCCTTTCATAAGCAAGGCCGTAACCGAATATTCCCGAAAAGGCGATGATCAACATGATCGAACCAATGTCAACGATGGTAAATTCAAGGGTTCTTTTAAACTTTTCCCATGTGAGCTCCCTGTAGAAAAGGGCTCCGACGGCAAAGGCATATACTCCGGCGAACGCGCCGGCTTCAGTCGGGGTAAACAGACCAAACCGGATGCCCCCGATCAATGCGATAGGGAAAAAAAGCGCCCATATACTGTCGATCAAAGCCACCCCTACCTCTTTAAGGGAAGGCGGCTTCCTTTCGGGAAGATACCTTTTCTTCTTTGAGGTCATTGACACCGCTGTCATCAGAAAAACCATCATCATTAGGCCCGGAACGATACCCCCCGTAAAAAGTCGACCGATGGAAACCTCTCCAATCGTTCCGTATAATATAAGTCCGATGCTCGGCGGAATGACCGGAGCGATGCATGCTGTCACAGTTGTCACGGAAGTAGTATAGCCTTTTGAAAAGCCTTTTTTGATCATTTCCGTTCCCAGGATGCGGGCCTCCATGGCGGCGTCGGCAATCGCCGAGCCCGAAACTCCGCCCATAAGAGTGCTGAGAACAACGTTG
>JAGVBT010000057.1 GCA_020059605.1 Deltaproteobacteria bacterium | reverse complement strand
TTACAAAAGGTTACGTCTATCGTGTTTAATTTTTTTAACCGTAACCGTTACCGAATTACGAAACTGGCATCGTAGCCGTAACCTTTACCTTTTCACTTCCCTTCATTTATTTTTTCTCTTTCTCTTTCTCTTTCATTTCGATTTCTCTTCGAATGGCATCGACCTTCTTTCTAAATTCCTGCGTGACCGCGTTTGACTGCTGGAGGTCCATAATCACCCGGGGGGTCAAAAGCAAGATCAGCTCCGTTTTCTTCTTTCCATATTCCTGGTGGCCGAAGAGCGCTCCCAGGATCGGAATCTTGCTCAGAAGCGGAACCCCCGACTTTTTCGCATCCCCCGACTCCTCGATCAGTCCTCCAATCACAATGCTCTGCCCCTCCATGATGGAGAGTGTCGTCTTGGCCACTTTTTTCCTAAAGACAGGGACATTATCGAGACCTCCGAGCTTGGTGGTATCCACCTTGCTGTCTTCGACCGAGATCTCCATGGTCACCAGCCCCCCGTCGCTGATCCTGGGCGTGAAGCTCAGGATCACCCCAACGTCTTTGTATTCGATTGTCCCCTCGACCACATTGGTCGAAGCGGTTGCCGTCGTGGTATAGGTGCTGGTGAGAATCGGCTGGGCGACGCCGATCTGGATCTTCGCCTCCTTATTATTCGAGGCGAGCAGGTGAGGAGAGGAGATCACCTTGAGCCGGTTATCGACGGCAGAGGCATGAATCGCAGCGGAGAGTTTGTCCGTGGCTTCAATGGCGTAACGAACTCCTGACGTAAAGGCCTTGGGATCGATGGCCGTTCCTCCCATTCCAAAGGTCCACTTATAGGTCGTTCCACCATGGGTAAACGTGTCGATTAAAGTGGACCACTCGAGGCCGAATTTCGTCGTGTCATCGAGCGTGATCTCTGCTAAAAAAACCTCGATCAGGACCTGCTTGGGATAGAGATCAAGCTTTTTGATCGTTTCGAGAATAAATTTGTAATCCCTCGGATAGGCCCGGATGATCAGGGCATTCGTGGTCTCGTCAACGACGATATTGATCTCTCCGACGGGCAGGCCCGTCCCTTCGTCGGGGGCCGGGGCAGAAATTGCAGGCGTTTCAGGTGTAACAGGCGAAGGTTTCACGCTCCTCGGCGGCGCCGGGGCAGCGGGAGTAATGGGCACCGCTCCTTTAACCTCTTTTTTCTCTTTTGGAGGGGTGAAGACCTGTTTCAGAACATCCGCCACGTCCTTGGCCTTGCTGTTCTGGACATAGTAAACGAAAACACCCAGCTTTGCCTCATCGGCAGGTGTCTTATCGAGCTGTTTTAGCCACCCCTCCACTTTCTCAAAGATGTTGGGGATGAAGCTGACGACCAGGAGAGAGTTGATCCGCGTGATGGGGGTGAAGGTAATGCCTACCCCCCGCGCCGATTTGACGGAAACCTCAAAGGAGGCGAAGATCCGTTCCATTTCTTTCGCAATCTCGCTGACATCGGAATAGAGCACCGGATAGATCCTTACCCTCAGGTCCGTAAAGAGGTCGAAATCAAAGAGGCCGATCAGATCGATGCTCTTCCGGATGTTCGATGCGATATCTCCGAGGATCAGGACGTTTTGAGGGGGGTGCTCGATAATATCGGCCCCATCGGACAGGAAGGGTTTGATCATCTTGGAGACTTCCGTGACGGGAATATACTGGAGCGGGATGATCTGGATCATGTATTTCTCTTCGAGAGGGCCCCGGCCGGGATCGTCCATTTTGGATGGAATGACCGGCATTTTTTTGGCCTCGCCGAAAGGAACGATTTCGTAAAGGGGCCCTTTTTTTACTGCCGTCGCCCCGTTGAGCTTGAGAATGGACTGGAAGATCGGAAAGAGATCTTCGTTTGAGATCTGCGAGGTGGTATGGATGTTAACGACCCCTCTCACCTTGGGATCGATGATGTAGTTTATTTTCAAAACTCCCGCGATGACCCGGATCACCTCGTGGAGGTCCGCATTATCAAAGTTGAAGATGAACCCCGAACCCTTCGGAGGGTCTTGAGGCCTTGCCGGTTGAGGAGGAACCGGCTTGGGGACGGGGGAAGGAACTGCCGGAGCAGGAGCGGAAACTGCCGGAGGAGCGGCTGCAGGAGGAGGGGGCTGGGCTCCCGCATCCTGGCGTTCGGGAACCGGTTTAGGAGCCTGAACGATTTTTACCTCACTTTGATCCGTTTTCTGAGTCACGGCCGGGCCGGGTCCCGAAGATTCCAATCCCTTCTCTTCCTGGAGAATTCCCTTATTTCCGAGGCATCCCTGGGTAGCTCCGGTGATGAAGAAAAAAAAGATGAGAGTTGTCAATCCAACCCTTCTCTTATGGTTTATTTGATTCATTCTGATGGAACTCCTTTCTTGATCAGTTCTCTTTCTACGGAGATCGCGTGCCGCCCTCCCATCGTCTCGTGCGGGGACTGGGGGGAGCTGGTACCGTAGAGGGAACAGGCATAAGGGCAGGGGACACGCCCCTTGGCGCCGGCGCCTCTATGACCCTTTCCTGAATTACCCCGGCCGGCCTTTCCGGGGCTCCTACGACCGGCGACGGGGCCCCTGGTTTCGGCGCTTCCGGGGCAGGAGGCCCTGCCACCGTGCTTGTTATGGCGGCAGGCTTATTCACTGTCCTCGCATCGACCCTCCTCTTGGGTGTTTTTGAATCGAAGAGAAGAACCTCAAAACCATCCCCCGGGGCTTCGAGTTCTATTCGATCTTCCGAGATTTTCGCAACCTTATATTCACCCACCTTATCCCCTATTCTGGCCGAAAAGACCTCCCGCTCCCCTTTCTGCAGCGTTCTTGGATAGGAGATGGAGGCTGAACGTTGTTCTCCGGCAATCATAACGCCGTATAATGTGACCTGGGGTCTTACCACCGGTTTCTTCACTTCCTTTGGCGGTTCGGGCGCGACGATTGGAAACTCCTTTCTCTCAGGGTGGAAGAGATTCTTCTCGGAAATAAAGATAAAAGAGGAGATCGCAGCCTTTTCATCCTGTTCCTGCAGGGCAGGAGCCGGTTGGGAGACTTCGGGCTTCGGACCCGGCGCTGGCGCTTCTCGACTCTCTTTTACCCCCGCTGGAGGCGAGGTCCATGTGTCGAAATTCTTCAGGACAAGAAGGAAAATGATGAAAGCCGCCAAAAAACAGAGCAGTCCGTAGCGGAGCGTCATGTCTTCTCCTCCTTCCCTTTCTCCTTCTCTTTGACTCCGGCCATCACCCCGGAGACGACCAGGTTCCCCTGGATGTTATTGGGCATCCGGATGTTGAAGACGAGAAGGTTCATTTCTGAGATCATCAGCATCTTCTCGTGATGTTCGATATCGAAGAAAAATTGACCGAGACTCAGCATATGATTGACCGGATTGATCTCGATCTGGACCGAAACCTTCCGGTAGGGCGCCAATTCCTTCGGCTCGACGATCTTGAAACTCCGGATGTTGATTCCGTTCTTGTCGGCAAGCTTCTTCACGATCTCCTGGAGCGCGGCGGCGCCAAGCTGGGGCGTCTCCCCGGGCAGAAGCCTCTTCTGAATCTCCTCGTATTGATTCCGTGCACGCTGGAGGTCCTCTTCAACGGCCTTCCGGTTCTGAAGGAATTGGGCATATTTAAGGATGATCTTCCGCTTCATCAGGATCTCTTCTTCCATCCTCTTTCCGGCTTCCACCAGGGGGAGAACACCGAGATAGAGAATGAGAAGCATGAGAACGACACCGATCCCCGCCCAGAAGGGCCCTCTCCGGCCGCCTTTCTCTCTTTTCAGATGGAACAAACGCTTCAGGTTCAAGGTTTCGACCTCCTCGCCTCCACTCTCATCTTGATCTTAAACCTCTCCTTCTCCTGGTCCACGGGGTTTCCGCCGACCATGCTTCTCAACCGCTCCTTGGTCACCGGAGCCAGGAATTCGACCTTCTCAAAAAGGGGAGAGCGATCGAGGAGTGCGATCAGGTCCGAGGCGGAGTCGGCAAACCCGCTGATCTCCACCTCCTTTCCGTTATACGTCAGGTTCCAGACCCAGGCCGTGGGGGGCAGGATCTGGGCCACCTCCCGGAGGAGGTTGATCTTGCTCGGCTCACCTTCCTCGATCTTCGTGAATTCGGTGACTTCCTTGACCAATTCATCTCTCTGTTTCTGGAGTTTTTCAACGGCGTCGATTTCGGGCTTCTGCTGTTTGATTTCGGCATTGATGGCGTTCCAGGCATTCTTGTATTGCTGATAGGTTCCGAGACCCCAGGTCACGCCGAGGGCGAGAGCGATGAACGTAAGAATAATAAAGAGAGGTTTCCCGAACTGCCTCACTTTTTTTCTCATTTCGAGGGGAAGGAGATTGAGATCGAACCGGGTCCGGATCAATCCTCCGAGTGGAAGGCCGATGGAGGCGTAGACCCCGCGGGGATTCGATATCCCCTTGTTCAAATCGAGACGGTGGAGAGGAGGGGAGTGAATCTCTTTGATCGGAGACTCCGTTTTAAGCGATAACAGGACGTTCTCGTCCGCCCCTGAGCCATAAACAAAGAATTTCGATTTCGAAAAGTTCTCTTCATTGAGGCCCGAACGCCGCAGGAGATTGACGATTCGTGATGTCCTTTCTTCCGGAGGAAAAGGAAGGTGGAAGCTCTCGACCCATTCTTTCGCTCTCAGGAGATTTATTTCCACGAAGGGTTCGGCCACGTCCATTAAGACGGTCGCCATTCCCTCCCTCGCCCCGTCATGATAATAGAAAAGGTTGAGCGCGGCCACCGAGGGAATCTGAATCGACAGCGGTTGAATCCCTATTTTCTTCAGGAGGGCGAGATAGGAATCGATTTCCGCGCGTTTCACAAAGACAGTCAGGAGATAGAGCCACTCCTTATCTTCCTTCAAGAGCTGGTAATCGAAGTAGGTTTCCCCTTTTTCAAAAGGCGTTAACCGGGGAGTCTCATACTCGATCACCTTTCTCAGGTTCTCCTTCGTCGCCGCCGGAAATTTGATGAATCGGAGGACCGCCTTCTCTCCCGGGATGGAAATCGAAACCCCTTTCCGGTCGATCTGATGCTTGGAGAGGAAGGAATGGATGGCGCTGATGACCTGGGTTCCCTGTTCCTCCTTCTGCGACTCTGGAGGAAGCGGATGGATCTCGACATCCACGAGCTGGATCTTGCCGAGAGACCTCCTGAGGCAGGTCAGAATGATCTCGCCCTTTCGAAAATCGATTCCAACACTTGAATCAAAGATCATAATATCTGTGTGTTTGGGTATCGGTGACTAAACTCGTATTGTTTAGCGTCAATCGGTTAAGGTTACGGTGACGAAGCCCGTATCGTTCATAAAAGGTTACGTTGATCGTCTTTTAATTATTTTACCTAACCGTTACCGATAACCGAAACGGGCATCGTTGCCCTTACCGTTAGACTTTTATTTTCTAAGCAAATCTTATGCCATAAAAAAAGTGATCTCACAAGGAGTATGTAACCCCCCTTCATCCACCCTTACTAAGGAGTCCATAATTGACAAGACATATTCTGTCGTTTGATTAGCCATCACCGCTCACCTCGGTTGCGAGTCGAAGCGACCTGAGCCTGTCGAAGGGTGCGTCCCGCAACCATTCATGCTTCGACAAGCTCAGCACGAACGGCTGGGGTTCAGTCTCGGTGTCTATACAATTATGGACTGATTAGTAAGTTAAGGGGGGTTAATAGATTCGATCGACCCATTGAATCACCTTATATCCTTCTTTCTCCCTTCGATCGATCTTAACGATCGCCTTTAATCCGACGGTGGCCCCTCCCTCCTTAACTGTGCTTTTCGACTCGACCGTATAGTAGGGGAGCGTCGATTGATAAACGATGAACCTTGCCGCTTCTCCGATAAATGGAGCCATTTCAGGGACCCGCTGAACCAGGTCCTGTTGATTGAGAAACCTGCTCTCTTCCCTCCCTCTCACGATTGACCTGGCCACATCCGCCGGAAGACCCAGGACAACTCTCAATACGGGCACGAGCGCGCTGTTGATATCGACCTGCTCTCCAGGGGAGTAAATGGAGAAGAGATCTCTCAGCCCGATCCGATCCCCCTTCTCTCCCTCGCCTGTCGGAGCCGCCTTTTTTCCGTAAAACAGGTCCGGAGTCACGCCCCGGACGAGGAGGAGCTCCTCGATTGAATCGAGCGGCCCGTTCTTGCACCGGTAGGGCTCCTTGAGAGATTGATAATAGTCGTTCTCAGCGCCATTGAGGCGGTAAAAATCATCGGCGTCCCGCCAATCGAGGATCGAATCGGTGATGACATCTCTTTCCTCACCCTCGAGGCCCATTTGAGTGATGATCTTTCGAAGGGTGGCATCGGAGACCGAATTGATATTCACCTTGCCGGCTTCACTCATCACCCTGATCTCGCAGTTGCCGCGGTCATAAGGGAGGAGATAAGGCCGGCCGTCGGTCATCCATTCCCTCTTCTCCTCGGGGATCTCTTCGATCTTCAGGCCCTTTCTCATTTGCTGAATCCTCGGATCGTGCCTGTAGACCAATTCTGCAATCGCCCGCTGTACGCCGCCCCTCGCATGTGCGGAGAGGAGAACCTCGTCCTGGTAATGCCGGGTGAGATTCACCTCGGTCCTCATCGCGAAACTGAATTCAAGGACGATGACCGAGAGGACGGCAATCACCCATAACACCATGATGAGGGCCACGCCTCTTGAATTTTCGATTGCGGATTTCGGATTTCGGATTTTCATAACACTTTAGTTCTTTCAAAAAGGTGGTCTAATCCCCTCGGTTTCGAGTCGCAACGACCTTCATCCCCCTTTGTCAAAAGGGGGAAATCTTAGCCTCCCTTTGGCCCGCTGCGCCAGCGCTTGCGCGGCGAGCAAAGGGAGGTGGCCTGCCTGCGCGAAGCCGCTTCGGCGTAGGCGGGGGAGGGATTTTTAAAGGTTTATTTCAAACCGCCAAATGATGCGGGTTTTCAATTAATTTACCTGACTCCTCTCAGCACTCTCTCTCGAACCGCCCTTCTCCCGAGACCGGGAGGGGCTGTCCTCACCTCTTCAAAACGGTTCGCCGAAATGGAGGAGAGCAGGTTCATCGAAATCTCCTCCTTCTCGTTCTTCCCATTCTTATAGGTCACCGTCATTCTTAAGGCACGGGGGAGTTCCTTCTCTTCCTTCGCATCCCAATTCTCGATCCATTCTTCAGCCCTGTTTTTCTCATCGTCGGCCTCGCGGTAATACTCGAACCGGACTTCGGAAATCCCCTCCATGACGGAAATTCCCCTGTCCTCCCTAAACCCCTCTTCGAAAAAGTCGGAATTGACCGCTCTCTGTTCATAGACCACGAGACGGCCTCCCTCCGGGCCACCGGATTTAAACTCATAGATGACGAAGACAAACCCTTCCGGCCGCTGGGCCTTGAGGGAAAGGGCGGAGACGAACTTCAGGGAATTTTCCTTTCCTTCAAAGGCAAGGTAATCGCCCTCGGCTTTCTCTGTCTTGATCTTGTAGGGGACCATCGACTTGACCTGGCCCGAGATCATCCGGAGGGCAGTCCTTTCTCTCTGGAAATCCTCCCTCGTCCTCGATCCCCTCTCCCACGCGGACAGGCCGAGCCGGAAGGCTCCGAAGATGATGAGCAGGATAAGCCCGAGGATCGTCATGGTGACAACCACCTCGATCAGGGTAAACCCCGTTAGAAGCTTTTCGGCCTGCCGGCGGGAGGGTGCCTGGGTGGCTTTCAGCTCCGTGTTCGCTCCGCTTGGGAAAAAATCTCCAACGGAGCTTTCTAACGGGGTAAATCCTTTCCTTATGCAGGGATTAGCTTTTTCCTTCATCCGTTTCCGATTTGAGCGTCCTGTAAGATTCAAGACTGGTCGCCTTCTCTTTTGTTCCGGAGGTCCATATCACTTCGATCCGGATGTGGTAGAGTTCGGCCGGTCGTTTAAAGTCGGCCTCCTTTTCGACGGGGAGAAGGTCCATCTTCCGAACCCCGACTTTCCATCGAAAGTCCGGATCGAACTCCCCCTCCTCCTCTCCTTCCTCGAGGGTCTTCCGGATGGACATCTCTTCCAGCTTCACGGAAGCATACCGGAGAGCCCGGGTATGCTCTTCCGAAAACCTTCCGAGGCGAAGCCCTCCGGAGAAAAGCTCAAGGATCACCATGAGCCCGATCCCCAGGATGGATAAGGCAATCACCACCTCGATCAGCGTAAAACCCTTTTTCAATCCTCGAACCTCCCTTTCCAATCCCTCTCGCTTCCACTCAGACCCACGTTATGAAATACTCCAAAGGACTGGGTTAAGGTTACGGTTACGAAGCCCGTATCGTTAAATTGAAATTGACGTTTATCGTTGTCGAAGCTCGTATCGATGCTTGATCTTTGTCTTTCGGTTAGGGTAACGAGGCCCGTTTCGGTTATCGGTAACGGTTAAGTCTATGACTAAAAGACGATCAACGTAACCTTTTATGAACGATACGGGCTTCGTCACCGTAACCTTGACCGACTGACCTTAAACCAAACGGGCCTCGTCACCGTTACCATTTGACGGAGCCCTAATCCTCTCACTGATCAACGGCCACAAGGGCCGACACTACAATTATTTTTTAAAAGGCTAATTGATACCTCAGACTTTTTCGATGGTGACGCTCCCGGTTAAAAAATGGACCTTGATGCGATATCCCTGATGGTCCCGGGCATCAAGATGGATGTTCCCGCCGTTGGACCCTCCGTTTGGATAAAATTCAATGGCCGGAAGATCGGCAGGATACTGGGCCGATTCCGTTTCGATCTCCTTTATCTGGACCCCGGGCGGAAGAGAATAAGTTTTCGTCTCCCGGGCCTCCTTGTTTTCACTCTCGTCCTTCTCATCGTCCCGAACCACCGAGAGCACCCTGACCTCCATCCTGTTCGAATCAAAGAGCACCTGGTAGACCCTCCCCTTGTTGACCGCCTCACTCCTGTAATTTCGGAGGATTGCCCCTATCTTCTGCGCGGAGGCCTTCAACTCAACCGACTTTGAAAACCTTGAAAGGGAGGGAGCAATCAAGGCGATGGAAAGACTCATCAGCACCAGGACAACGGCCAACTCGATTAAGGAAAATCCCTTATTTCCAGCTGACCACATCCTCGTTCTCACCCTCCCCTCCTTCAACGCCGTCCGCTCCGTACGAGATGATGTCGTAATCGCCATGCTCCCCTGGAGACCTGTAGGCAAAAGGTTTTTTCCACGGATCGAGAGGGATCTCCTTGGGGAGATAAGGCCCCTGCCAATTATCGGCGCCGGAAGGCTTCTCCCGGAGAGCCCTTAACCCCTCTTCCGTCGAGGGATAGCGGCCCAGGTCGAGACGGAAGGCGTCGAGGGCAGTGCCAAAGAGTTCGATCTGCGCTTTTGCGGCGCTCTGCTTTGCGCCGCTGATCTTTCCCCAGAGACGGGGGCCCACCAGGGCGGCCAGCAGCCCGATGATCGTGATGACGACCAATATTTCGAAGAATGTGAATCCTCTCTCTCCATTTCTGAATCTTTCTTTCATCCTGCCTCCTTGCTCAGAAAATAGAAACGAATAGCACGAATGACAGCGAATGCCACGCTTGCGCGCCGGAGCGCTTCAGCGCGCAGGCACGAATGGGTTTTATTCGTGAAATTCGTTATCATTCGGGTAATCCCTCTAATCTTCCTTGAAATTCGTTCGTAGTAATCATTTTCATCACCCTCTAAAACGGGATATCCGTGATGCTCGAGATGGCAAGGAGGATCGAGAGGACAATAAAGCCCACGATTCCCCCCATGACCAGAAGGATGAGGGGTTCCACCAGGGAAACAACCCGCTTCACCGTGGTCCGGACATTGTCCTCATAGGTCTCGGCCACCTTCATGAGCATCTCGTCGAGCCTCCCTGTTTCCTCTCCGACCCCGATCATGTGAACTGCCAGGGGCGGAAAGACCCCTGTCTCCTCAAGAGACCGGGCGACCCCCTTCCCTTCCCTCAACCGGTCGTGGACATATCCGATCGACCTGGAAATCGCCTGGTTCTGGGAGATCTCCCTGACGAGATTGAAGGCGGGAAGAATGGAGACTCCACTTTGAAGGAGGGTCCCGAGCGTCCTCGCAAATCGTGACAACTCGATCTTCTTGATCAGGTCTCCGATGGCCACCCATCTCAACTTGAAACGATCCCAGCGCCATCTCCTCTCCCCGTCCTGGGTATACCATTTGATCCCAAAAAATATGAGGGCGGCCAACCCGATTCCAACCCACCAATACCCTCTGACAAAGTGGCTAAAACTGAGAATGATCTGAGTGGGCAGGGGAATGGCCTGTCCCATGTCGGAAAAGATTGTTGTAAATCTCGGAAGAACAAAGGTAACCAGAACGGCGATGGAGGCGCCGCTCACAATCGCAAGGATGACGGGGTAGATCAGCACGGAAACAATCTGGTCCCGGATCTCCTTCGTGCTCTGTAAATATTGGGCCAGTCGGGACAGGATCGTTCCCAAAAAACCCCCGGACTCGCCAGCCTTGACCATATTGACATAGAGTTTCGAAAAGATCCGGGGATGACTCGAAAGGGCTTCGGCCAGGGAGCTTCCCCCTTCGACCCTCTTCAAAACATCTTTGACCGTCTCCTTCATCTTTTGATTTTCCGTCAGTTCTCCCAGGATCTCGAGGCTCCGGTCGATCGGGAGTCCCGCCGAAACAAGGGTGGAAAGTTCCTGTGTGAAGACCAGGATGCTTTTGATTTCAACCCGCTGGGGTAGAAGAGAAGAAAGCCGAAAAGGCTCCCCCTTCGCTTCCACCGTTGTCAGGCGGATGGGAATATAGCCCAGGGTGTGAAGGCTCTGAACGGCGGCCCCTTCATCCTTTCCTTCGATCGAACCTTCCACGGTCTGACCGCCCAACGTGGTGGCCTTGTAAAGATACTCAGGCATGCCTTAAGCGCTTTCCTTTTTTTAGTGATCTTACCCCGGCATAGCCGGAACCAAAATCTACAAGACCTCCTCTTCCTGGGTCGCCCTTAACACCTCTGAAATGGTGGTCATTCCCTCTCTCACCTTCAGCCAGCCGTCCTCCCTGAGCGTTCTCATCCCCTGCTTACGGGCGGCTTCACGGATCGCAGAATCCTTCCTCTCCAGGACCAGCCTCTGGATCTCGTCGGTCACCTTGAGATATTCAAAGATTCCTGACCGGCCCCAGTAACCTGTCTGGGAACAGCTCTCGCACCCTTTCACCTCGCAGATCTTCGCCTGCCCAAGTCCTTCCGGACTCAATTTCATCTCTTTCAGGATGGCCTGATCGGGGGTGTATGGCACCCGGCAATGGGGGCAGGTCACTCGAACCAGCCTCTGGGCCAGAATCCCGATGATCGTCGAGGAGAGAAGGTAATCTTCCATGCCCATATCGATCAACCGGGTGACGGCGCTCGCCGCATCATTCGTATGGAGGGTGCTGAGGACAAGGTGGCCGGTCAGGGCGGATTGGATGGCGATCTCAGCCGTCTCCGCATCCCGGATTTCACCGATCAGGATCACATCAGGGTCCTGCCGAACGATCGACCGGAGTGCGTTGGCAAAGGTTAGTCCGATCATCGGTTTGACCTGAATCTGGTTGATCCCCTTTAACTGATATTCGACCGGGTCTTCGACGGTGATGATTTTTTTGTCTGGAGAGTTGATCTTTTCAAGGGCGCAGTAAAGGGTGGTCGTCTTTCCACTCCCGGTCGGTCCTGTCACAAGGATGATTCCGTGGGGCCGCGCGATGAGTTCTTTGAAACCCTCCAGGATATCCGTAGGAAAACCCAGCCGGTCGATATCGAGCACGATACTGCTCTTGTCCAGAATTCGAAGCACGATGCTCTCCCCGTGAATGGTCGGAACGGTAGAGACCCGGAAATCGATCTCCTTCCCTTTCACCCGGAGCATGATCCGTCCATCCTGCGGAAGCCGTCTCTCGGCGATATTGAGCTTCGCCATGATCTTGACGCGCGAGACCACGGCGGCCTGGAGTCGTTTGGGAAGGGATTCGACGTCATGGAGCACGCCATCAATCCGGTAGCGAACCCTGAAGAGATCTTCAAAAGGTTCAAAATGGATGTCGCTTGCCCTCATCTGGATGGCCCTGGTGATGATCAAATTGACCAGCCGGATGACGGGGCCTTCCGAGGCCATGTCCCGGAGGTGATCGATGCTCTCTTCATCCTCCCCGTGCGAAAGAGTGGCGCTGTCAATATCCTCGATGATCTTCTCCATGGAGGTCACGCCCGACCCGTAGTGCTGCTCGATCGCCCCGAGGATGGTTTCTTCCTTTCCGTAGAGGACTCGAATCTCGCGGCCGGTGGCAATCCCGATGGCGTTAATGGTGTAAAAATCCATTGGATCGCTCATGATGACCGTGAGGCGGTTATCCTCGATCTGGGATGGGATGAATTTTGATTCCTTCATGAATTGGATGGAGAGGTTGTTGATCAGAAGCGGTTCCTGGGGCATATCCCGGGGGGTTGCAATGGGCACCCCGTAAAACTGCTCGATATAAGACCGCAACGATTCCTCCGTCAAGAGCCCGGATGGAACAAGCAAATCCTCGGCGGAGATATTTTCGGGGCCACCCTCCGAGGGAATGATCTTCTCCAGCCCCTCTTTGGACACTCCACCGACTTCAACAAGAAAGGAGATGAAAGGATTTTCCATGGATTTTATCATTGGACGGCTCCTGCCTTCTAATTATTCAAGGATATTTGGGAATATTTATTACCTCACCTGCATCACCCGTCCCACAAACTTTATAACCTCCCTTTGCCCCCCTTAATCTAAGGGGGGGTAGAGGGGGTTATAAAAAGGGCTTTGAAACAAATCCATGTTACCATAAATGAGTTAATTATGCAAAAATGGTGACAAATTGGAATAGATCGAGCTTATTAAACATATTCGATTAAGTATTTCTCCGGGGGATGTTACAAAATTTGCCACATCATAAGAGGAATAGGATAATTTTTTACCAGTCCCCCCCTACCCAAAAACCTCATTTGTTCTTTGTTGTTTCTTAGGAAAGGCCCCTCTGGAATTTTAACAATAATCTATGGTCCCAGTAAGTCCCGCTCTGTCAACCTGAACGCGTTTCAGGGTCTCATAACTTGTTGATATTTTTAGATGCTGAAACAAGTTCAGCATGCCATTTTCTATGCTTTTTAATTTTTACTAATGATCACCCATGATGGTCTCGTAAAAAGTCCTGATATGTCACCCTGAACTCGTTTCAGGGTCTCGTAAGTTCTTGATTTTGTTAGATGCTGAAACAAGTCGGTACGACTCGAAACCGAGTTCAGCATGACG
>JAGVBT010000124.1 GCA_020059605.1 Deltaproteobacteria bacterium | reverse complement strand
CCGCGCCTAAACCCGTTGCCGCGCCGGTCTTTGATTCGGTCTATTTCGATCCAAACAAAACAAATATTTCTCCCACAGGAGCCAAAGCTCTGGATCGAAACGGCATGCTTTTAAAAGAAAATCCGCAACTCAAAGTTGAGATCGGGGGTCACACGGATCCGGCCGGGTCCGATAAAGCAAATCTGAAGATATCTGAAAAGAGGGCGCAAAGCGCTAAGAAGTATCTGATGGATAAATTTGGGATTTCCGAAAATCGATTGGTGGTAAAGGGTTATGGATCGACCAAACCCATTGCCGACAACAAAACCCAGGAGGGTCGGGCCAAAAACAGGAGGGTTGAGTTCAGGATCATTCCGTAACCTTTCCTCAAGTAACATTCGGTCTTCAAGGCGGCAGGATTTATTTCTGCCGCCTTTTATTTGGTGCGCCCGGCCGGGCGCACCAAATAAAAAAGCCCTCTAAAAGAGGGCTTCGCTTGGTCCGGAGGGTGGCTTTGATTTAGCTCGTTTCCACTGAAATCTGCTTGGGATGGATCTCCTTCTTCTTGGGGAGCACAATTCGAAGGACCCCGTCCTTATAAGAGGCCTTGACTTCCTCTTGATCAATCATCTTAGGGAGGGCAAAAGTCCGCTGGAAATTTCCATGCGGCCTTTCGATCTGGATATACTGTTCTCCGGAGGCCTCCTTGACAAACCTTCTTTCTCCCCGGACAATCAGTGTATTCTCCTCAACTTTGATCTCAATCTCGCTTTGATTCATCTGTGGAAGGTCGACCAGCAGGACTACTTCCTTCTCCCGCTCGACAATATCGACGGGAGGAGACCAGACGCCCCGGGGCGCTTCCTCTTTGAAAATCCGTGTAAGGGTCTCGTCGAAGAGATGGGTCATCCGGGCCTGCATCGCCATGAGGTCTCGAAAAGGCTCCCACTTCACATGATAGGCCATATCTCACCCCTCCACAAACGGTCTCTCCCTTAACTATACTCCTTTCAAACGCAAATTTCAACTCCTGCAAGTATAACAGACGTCATAAAAATCCTTCGGAAGTTTCGCCTTCTCTTTGAACTTGTCCAGCTGGAACCAGGGGGCAAAATAGTTACCGCAAACCTTGCAGGATTTCATCTTCAGGGTCCGCTTCCAGCGCAGGATCGTCCGCTCATCTCCTTCTTCTTTCATCCCAATGACATTGACCGGACAGACGACCACGCACGCCCCGCAGGCAATGCAATTCATGGCCTCTTCTCCAAAAGGAGGGATCATCTCCCTTCGGTCTCCCCGGGATGCAAATTGAATGGCATGAGCTCCCACGACCTCGTCACAAACGCGCGCGCAGAGGCCGCAGAGAATACAGTCCTTTTCCTCCTCTTTCTTGAATCGCACCTCACGAACTCCCATCCCTGCCGCCATCTCCTGAAGGAGCTTATCTCCGGGGCACATCGAGAGAAGGAGTTCGATGATCATGCGCCGGGCCCGAAGCACCTTTTCCGTGCCGGTAAAAACCTCTATCCCTTCCATGATCGGATAATTGCAGGATGTGGTCATCTTTGAACGTCCCTTCCTCGTCACCTCCACCAGGCAGAGCCGGCAGGCGCCATAAGGCTTGACCGACTCGTTGTAACAGAGGTGGGGGATCTCGATCCCCGCATCCAGGGCCACCTCTAAAATATGGGCGTCCTCTTTCCCCTCAACAGGCTGACCATCAATCGAAAAAGAGATCATTGCTTTCCTCCAAAACGAAACTGAGGGATATTGGGTTATCAGGATACCGGGCTATCAGGCAGTGGATATCAGAAGATCAGCGAATCAGATTCAAAATTTTATATTCTATTTCCCTGATATTCTAATATCCTGATGCCCTGCTTCCTGATTTCCTGACTACCTGATAACCGCATTTTATATTTCTATTGAACCTCGACCGCATCGAATTTACAGGTCTCCAGACACATCCCGCATTGGATGCATTTCTCATGGTCTATTTCAAAGGGTTTTCCCTTCTCTTTCTTTGTCTTCTGAACGCCTGTGATCGCTTTTTCCGGACAGACCTTGGCGCATCGGCCGCAGGATGTACAGAGATCGGGCAGAATTCGGTATGTCAGGAGGGCGCGGCAAACCTTGGCCGGGCATCGCTTGTTGAGAATATGCTCCTCATACTCCTGCCGGAAATACCGGAGGGTGGAAAGAACTGGGTTGGGCGCGGTTCCACCCAGGGCGCAGAGTGAAGCCTCCATGGTTACCCATCCCAATTCCTCAAGAAGGTCGATATGCTCAAGCTTTCCCCGCCCCTCGCTGATCTCGTTCAGGATCTCATGCATTCGCTTCGTCCCCTCACGGCAGGAGGTGCACTTCCCACAACTCTCGTCCTTGAGAAAATTCATAAAATACTTAGCCACATCGACCATACAGGTCGCTTCGTCCATGACGATCATTCCACCGGACCCCATCATGGAGCCCACCTCGGTCAGCCGGTCAAAATCGACAGGCAGGTCCATCATCGATTCCGGAATGCATCCGCCTGAGGGCCCCCCGGTCTGGACCGCTTTGAATCTCTTTCCGCCGGGGATCCCCCCTCCGATATCATAGACGATTTCCCGGAGAGTGATTCCCATCGGCACCTCCACCAAACCCGTATTGTTCACCTTGCCGACGAGAGAAAAGATCTTCGTCCCCTTGCTTCCTTCGGTGCCGATCCGGCCATACCAGTCTGATCCCTCGTTGATGATCACGGGCACATTGGCCCACGTCTCCACATTATTCAGATTGGTCGGTCGGTCATAGAGACCGCTCACCACAGTATGAATATGTTTTGCCCGCGGTTCTCCAACATTTCCTTCAATAGAGGCCATCAGAGCCGTTGACTCCCCGCAAACAAAAGCTCCTCCCCCGCGGCTCACTCTCACCTCAAAGTCAAATCCCGATCCGAGGATATTTTTCCCGAGCAGGCCTGTCTCTTCCGCCTGCCGGATGGCAATTCCAAGATTTTCAACGGCCAGCGGATATTCGTTCCTGACATAGACATAGCCTTCATGAGACCCGATGGCAAAGGCACCGATGATCATCCCTTCAAGAACGCTATGGGGATTGCCCTCCAGAAGACTTCGGTCCATATAAGCGCCGGGGTCTCCCTCGTCTGCGTTACAGATGACATACTTTATATGACCGGGGGCGTTGTGGCATTGTTCCCACTTCAAGCCCGCAGGGAATCCGCCGCCCCCCCGGCCCCTGAGATTGGCCTTCTTCACCTCCCCGATGATCTCCTCGGGTTTCATCGAAAAAAGCGCTTTGGCCAGTGCGCGGTATCCCCCGACAGCGATATAGTCTTCAATCCGGGTGGGGTCGATGCTTCCATTGTTACCGAAGATGATCCGTTTTTGCTTTTGATAGAACGGCACCTCTTCTTCCGAGACGATCTTTTCTCCTGTAACCGGATGCTCATAAAGAAGATTCTCAAGGATTTTACCGTTAAGAACCGTTTCCGCAAAGATCTCCTGGACATCCTCGGGTTTGACCTTTTGATACAGGACTTTGTTCGGATGGACGACCACCAGTGGCCCTTTTTCACAAAAGCCGTGACAGCCCGTCACCCGCAAGCCGATTCCATTGCCTTTGGCCTGTTCCTGGAGGACCTTCTTGAAGGCATCGACCACCGCATGACATCCCGAGGCATGGCATCCTGTCCCGCCGCAGACCGTGATCAAGGGTTGTTTGGGATTTCTCCCGCTAAGGATGACATCCCTGTATTTTCCCAGCTCCTGAGGAGAACTAAACCTTACCATTCGCCCCCTCCTTCTTCTTCTTGTCAGAACGAAATTTCTTCAAGGTTCCATCGACCTTTGCAGAATTCATCTTTCCAAAGTACTGACCGTCGATCGCGACCACCGGTCCGGCGGCGCAAACGCCCAAACAGTTGACCGTCTCCAGGGTGAAATTCCGATCCTTTGTCGTCTCACCCGGCCGGATTCCCAATTCCAGTTTGATCTGATCGGCAACTCGCTGTGCCCCGCGGACATGGCAGGCGGTCCCCATGCAGACGCAGACCTCATGCCGTCCCCTGGGCATCAGGCTGAAGGCACGGTAAAAAGTGGCAATCCTGTAGATCTTGTTGATGGGAATTCCAAGTTTCCCCCCGAGGTGCTCCAGGGCCTCCCTGGGAAGATATTTTTCCTTCGCCTGGATGTCCTGAAGGATCGAAAGGATGGCCGATTCCCTGCTTCCGTATCGTTCGATGATGGTTTCGATCTCTGAATGTATCATGTTAAAATCCCCTTCTGTCTCTCTCTTTTAACTGTTCATAATCGTGGGTGATCCGCGTCTGGATCTCTTCGATCATCTCTTCTGTCAGGTGCCGAAATCTTCCCTGAAGTTTGATGTATTCCTTGATCGGCTTCAACTTCGGGAAATCGATATTTAAATGATACCTGCCATGCTCCACCTCATAAAGAGGAAACGTACCCGTCTCTACTGCCAGCCGGCCCAGTTTGATCGAGAGGTCAGGTGCAGACCTCCACCCCGTAGGACAAACCGAAAGGATATGGATGTAAGCAGCTCCTTGGATGTCCGCCGCCTTCTTCACCTTCTGAATCAGGTCCATGGGATAACTCGGGCAGGCGGTAGCCACATAAGGAATATTATGTGCAGCCGCAATGGCGGCCATATTCTTCTTCCAGGTGATCTGGCCCATCTTCGTCTTTCCGGCAGGCGAGGTGGTGGTCGAGGCGCCAAAAGGTGTGGAGGACGATCGCTGGATGCCCGTATTCATATAGGCTTCATTATCCGTACAGACATAGATGAAGTCATGCCCCCTCTCAAGGGCTCCGGAGAGCGCCTGGAGTCCGATATCCGCAGTCCCTCCATCACCTGCCAGCCCGACGGTGACAATCTTTTTCTGAGGGATCCTCCCCTTTCGCATCAATACTTTTAATCCCACCTCAATCCCGGATGCCACAGCCGCCGTATTTTCAAAAGCGCAATGAAACCAGGGAACCTTCCAGGAAGTGAACGGAAAGGGAGATGAAACAATCTCCATGCATCCTGTCGCAGCGGCAATGATGATATTTCTTCCCAGGGCCTTACAGACCAACCTGACGGCTAGCGCTTCGGCACAACCTTGACAGGACCGGTGGCCGGGCGCAAAATATTCTTTCTGGGTTAATGTTCTGACTGCAAAGACATTCAGATTTTCAATCATTCTCTCACCCCATAGATTTCATAACCATCTTTTCTGCCTTCTTCAATCTCGATTTCAGCCTTATCCACCATTTTGGTAAAGTCTGAAGGAGTCACATCTCTTCCTGAAATTCCGGCAACAAAATTATACACCGATGGCCTCTGGTCATCCCCATAAAGGGCTGCCTTCACCTCTGAAGCAACAGGCCCGCAAGCTCCGACAGAGATTGCCCGGTCAATCACCACCAATTGTTTTGCGTGAAGGGTGGCTCTTTTCAATTCATCAAAAGGGAAGGGCCTCCAAAGTCGAATCTTCACCAACCCCACAGATCTCCCTTCCTCTCTCATCTTATCAATGGCTACAGAGGCTGTTTCCCCGATGCTTCCCATGGTGACGAGCAGGGTCTCCGCATCTTCCGCCTTATACGTCTCAACGGGCTGGTAATACCTGCCCGTCATGTCACCGAACGCTTTCCAGACTTCTAAAATCTTGGGCATGGAGGACCTCAGGGCCACTTCCTGCGCTTTCTTTGTTTCAGCGAAAATAGCAGGAAGGGCAAAGGCTCCCATGGTAATGGGTTTATCGGGATGCAATTGATAGAGAGGTTGATAAGGAGGAAGGAATTGATCAATCTTTTCCTGCTCGATCAACTCGATCGGCTCAATCACATGGCTTAGGACAAAACCATCCATATTGATGATGACCGGAAAGAGAACATTTCGATCTTCCCCCAACCGGTAAGAGATGAAGACATGGTCATAGACCTCCTGGCCGTTCTCCACAAAATATTGAACCCATCCGCAGTCCCGGATCATCATGGCATCGCTATGGTCATTCCAGATGCTGAGGGGTGCGGAGAGGGTCCGATTCGCAACGATCATGAGAATGGGGAGCCTGAGACCGGAAGCAATATAGGTCATCTCGGCCATCAAAGCTAATCCCTGGGCGCTGGTGCAGGTAAAGGATCTTGCGCCTGTCGCCTCGCTTCCAATGCAGACGCTCATTGCGGAGTGTTCCGATTCCACGCAGAAGAACTCCGCATCCATCTCTCCGTTTGCCACGATTTCAGAGAGGTGTTCAACAATGTGGGTCTGCGGAGTGATAGGATAAGCGGAAATCACATCCACATTGGCCTGCTTCACTGCTTCGGCTGCCGCAATCGAGACTTCCATTCCAACCCTTTTTGCCATGATTACTCCTCCTCCACCACCATAGTAATCGCTCTGGTGGGACACTCTTTCGAACAGATGCCGCAACCTTTACAATAGTAAAGGTCTGAGATGAAATAGCCCTCTGCGTCCAGATTATAGGCCATATCCGGGCAGAAGATGTAACACAGCCCGCAATGGATACAGAGTTCCTTATTCAAAATCGGTTTAAAGCTCTTCCAATCCCCTGTCCGATATTGGCTGGCATTCCCAGGCTCCAAGATGACATTTCCGACTGGCAGTTCCTTCCATGTCCATTCTGATTCAGGTTTTGTCATTCCTTCCACCTCTTAATCCATTCCCTCTTTGCTAAGGGAGGGAAGGGAATTTATTCTGTAAATGATTAGATGATGACCGTTTCCTGATAGGCCCGCTCAAAAGCGGAGATGTTCTTGTCAGCAATTCGGCCAAAACGTTCCTTAAAGGGAGGAATAAAAGACTCTTTCTTCACTAAATCGGAGGCTTTGACGACGGACCCCAGCATCGTTGTGTTAGTAATGGGAAGGCCGAGGACCTCCATGGCAATTTTGGCGGCGTTCACCACCCCAACTCGGTTTTTAACCTTCAAGCTCTCTTTCACCTTTTCAGGAGAATCCTTGCTCGTGGTGACAATGACGCCGTTTGGCTTTAATCCGGAAGCCACATTGACAATCTTTAAGAGCGAAGCATCAAGAACGACGACGATATCGGGCTCATAGATATTTGCCCTGATTCTGATAGGCTCATCACTAATCCGGCAGAAAGCCACAACAGGCGCACCCCTTCTCTCGGGTCCGAAACTGGGAAAAGCCTGTGCATACTTCCCCTCCCAGATTGCTGCCAGGGCCAATAACTCCGCAGAAGTAACTGCCCCCTGACCTCCTCTTCCATGGAAACGAATTTCAATCATCTAAATCTCCTTAACGATTATATATATATAAAATATTTCACAAGGTTGAACAAGTTATCTTCTGATTTAGGCAGTTTTTCTAAAATGCGTTAACGTTAACCTTTTTGCTTCATAATGTCAAGTAGAAATGAAATGAAATTTTATCTAACCCATGAAAACTGTTTATTTTTGTTCTAAACCTCTCTTCTACCCTCAAGGGCTTTGGTCAGGGTCATGCCATCCGAATATTCGATCTCTCCTCCCATCGGAACTCCGTATGCGATCCTTGTCACCTTGATCCCCATGGATCGGATTAATTCGGTGAGGTAGAGGGCTGTTGCTCCTCCTTCAACGGTCGGATTGGTTGCAAGGATGACTTCCACGATCTTTTCTCTTTGAAGACGCTCCGCTAACTCTTTAATTTTCAGATCCTCCGGGCCGATCCCTTCGAGGGGAGAAATCGCGCCGTGCAAAACATGGTATCTTCCGCTATAGGCGCCTGTATTTTCGATGGCGATGAGGTCATTGGGCCCTTCCAGCACGCACAGGATCTCCGGGGTCCGGCGTCCGTCCTGACAGACCCAGCAAGGATCTTCGTCCGTCAGATTGAAGCAGATGGAACAGAGGCGGATCTTCTCCTTTACATCCAGGATGGACTTCGCCAATTCCTGAGCCTCCGAAAGGCTGGATCGCAAAATATGAAAGGCCAGTCTGGAAGCCGTCTTTTTCCCGATCCCGGGAAGTTTTGACAGGGCCTCGATCAGATGATCAATCGGTTTGGCATGAAGCGCCATGGTTAAAAATTTCCATTGCAAAATAAAAATTGCAACGTTAACAAGGCAAAATGTTCTAAAAATCCTCAGTTGAACTTGCTAATTTTGCATTGCTAAATTTGCAATTTGCATTGATCTTTAAAGGAGACCTGGTATGCTCAATCCTCCAGTGATCTTCTTCATCTCTTCCGTCATCATCTCCTGGGATTTGCGGATGGCCTCATTCACGGCGGCGGCAATTAAATCCTGAAGCATCTCAATGTCTTCTTTATTGACCACTTCGGGATCGATCCGTACAGAGAGGATCTCCTGCTTCCCGTTCATCAATACATTGACCATCCCTCCCCCGGAGCTGGCCTCCACGGTCTTCCCGGCCATCTCCTCCTGAAGTTGTGAAATCCTGGAATGCATCTGCTGGGCCTGTTTTAAGATATTCCCGAAACCTTTTGACATCGATCCCTCCCCTGTTCCCTTACTTCTCTACAATCCTCCCGCCAAAGAGACGGAGGGCCTCCTGGACAAGGGAGTTTCCCTCCGGCGGTTTTGTTGTTTTCTCCTCGGGCTTCTCCCGTTCATCCCCCTCTGCAGGGGAAACGGTCACTTGCGGCCTGGGTCCCCGATCCAGAGGCGATATGATCACATTCGTATTCCCCTTAAAATATTCCCGGCAGATCAACTCCAACAAGCTTCGATTCTCTTTCTCCAAGATCCGGTCATAATGGAAGGAATCCTTTTCGAAACCAAGCTCCACTTTTTCGTCGCTGAGACGGATGGGACTTCCGAAAACCAGGAAGGAACCCAGTATGGGATTCCTTGCCCTTGTGAAATCGACCAATCCTCTCCATACCTCTTCGGAAAACTTGCTGGACTCTTCTAAATCCCTCTCTTCCCGATAAATCGCCAAATTCTTTCTCTCTTCTCCGTCGGATGGCGCGGCCCCCTCGCTCACCTTACTGGCAATCCTTTCCTTTCTCACAACCTTTTCCCTGCCCTCCTTGTCAAGATCTTCCTGGGACAGTTTTCCTTTTCTTGAGGAGGGCTTCGACCCGATACTGTGTCCTGGTCGAGAAATCTCCGACGGATTTACTGCTTGCCCGGGAGACGAGGATTGCACCATCTCCTCCACTCTTTTCAGGATCTCATCCAGGGGAAGGATGGATCGAAGCGTTGCCATCCGGATCAGGGTGATCTCAAGCATGGTCCTTGGAAAAGTGGACTGGGCGATCTCCTCCTCTCCCTTCAGGAGGAGGCTGAAAAGATGGTTTAATTGTTCGAATTCAAACCGCCCGGCCTGTTTTTTCAACCCCTCCAGTTCCTCCGGAGATAACTCCATCAACCCTTCGGGATGCTCGCTCACCTTGACGAGAATCAGGTTGCGAAGATAATGGAGGAGTTCCTGGCAGAAATGTTGAATATCATAACCGTACTGATAGATGTGTTCCACGATCTCCACACACCGGTCTCCATTTCTATCGGCGATGGCCTCGATGGTATCGGAAAGAATTTTCTGGTCGATCAGCCCCAGGACCTCGTTGATATCTTCGTCCCGGATTTCTTTCCCTCCGTAGGAAATCACCTGGTCAAGAAGGCTCTGGCCGTCTCTCATGCTGCCTTCCGATTCGCGGGCAATCATCAGGAGTCCCCTTGGGCTGATTTGAATCCCCTCCCTTTCCGCAATCTCCCTAAGGCTCTCGATGATCTCTTTTAAGGGAATCCTCTTGAAATCATATCGCTGGCACCGTGAGAGGATGGTGGCAGGGATTTTATGGGGTTCGGTGGTGGCAAGGATAAAGATGATATGGCCGGGAGGCTCTTCCAGGGTCTTCAGCAGGGCATTGAACGCCTCCCGTGTTAGCATATGGACTTCGTCGATAATAAAAATCTTATAACGGCTCTTGGCGGGCGTGTAACGGACGTTCTCCCTCAGTTCTCGGATCTCCTCGATCCCCCGGTTCGATGCGCCATCGATTTCGATCACATCCATCGATGTTCCATCCGTAATCTCCTTGCAATTTGCGCATTGGTTGCAGGGATTGATGTGAGGGCCCTTCTCACAGTCTAAGGCTTTCGCCAGGATACGGGCGGTGGAGGTCTTCCCCACTCCCCTGGCCCCGGTAAACAAAAAGGCATGGGAGACCCGGTTCTGTGATATGGCGTTTTGCAGGGTCTGGGTGATGGATCGCTGCCCGATGACTTCTTCAAAAACCTGGGGTCTCCATTTTCTTGCCAGGACGAGATAAGACATCGTTCACCAATTCGGAATTCGGATTGAAGTAACTTGTTGATAGCCAGGCTCCCCTGCGGCACACAAGGTCAATTACTACCGTTGCTTCCTTCCGGACCTGGCGGGGTTTGTAACCCCTTGTTGCGCAGGACCCGGCTATCAACAAGACTTGACTGTATGAAATACTATATAAGCCATTAACCTTTAACTATTAACGGTTCTAAGTTAATCGTTAAATGTTAAAAGCCCCTCGTAAAATTTGCTCTGCAAATTTTCTGGCGGAGAGAGAGGGATTCGAACCCTCGATCCCGTTTTTAGCAGGATACTCGCTTAGCAGGCGAGCCCCTTCGGCCTCTCGGGCATCTCTCCGCAATTTTGCTTTGCAAAATACTTTTAGCCAGTAGCTTTTAACTTGTAGCTCTTAAACAGACAAGACCCCTAATCCGATTTCAATGAATTTCTGAATGCGCTTAACTGTTTGACGAGTTCATGTCCATCGGCCTCAATTCGTTCATTGATCTGTTCACTTATTAACTCATAAAGTAATGCCAAATCAAATCCCGCAACCGTTTCATAGATTGAACGAATCGAGATCCCTAAAAACCTGGCAAATTCAATATCGGATTGATCGGCGGATCCTTCTGCGATATTAAGGACAAGGGAATGGAGTGCCCTTTTGATTTGTGAGGCCAAATCTTTGTCTTTGGGTTCAATAAACTTTTCGACGATTCCCCGACAAAATTTACAGAATGTCTTCGCTTCCTGATAGACTTTAAAATTTTTAAACCGAAACCTCACATCTTTCACTTTCAAGCTCTTTAAATAATGGGTCAATGGTTAAAGGGTTAAAGGTTAAAGGTAAAAGGTTAAAGGTAAAAGGTAAAAATTTGTGAAACAAATTTTTCTGGCGGAGAGGGTGGGATTCGAACCCACGTCTCCTTTTGGGAGAACCGCTTTTCGAGAGCGGCGCCTTAAGCCAACTCGGCAACCTCTCCTAGATCTTGCAAGGCAAGATACTTTAAACTTTTAGCTTTCCACTTTTAGCTCCACACCCTATACCCTATTACCTTTCATGCTCCCTGCTTCGAACTTTATCGCCATTCGTTCTTCGTTCTTTGAAAAAGTTCTTTAAAATCTCCGCGCATTCCTTTTCAAGAACTCCTCGCTCGACCTCTACCTTGTGGTTAAGGCCGTTATTATCCAACAATTTGAATTTGGATTCCACTGCTCCGAACTTTGGCTCTAACGTTCCGAAAACCAGCCTTGATATTCTGCTGTGAACCATGGCAGAGGCGCACATCGGGCAAGGTTCAACCGTGGCATACATGACCGAATGATTCAAACGGTAGTTATTCAAAATTCCGCCAGCTTTTCTGAGGACCAGCATCTCCGCATGGGCAGTGGGGTCGTTAAGCTCAATGCATCGGTTATGATTTTTTGTGATCACCCGGCCCTCTTTTACCAAAATTGCTCCTACCGGGACTTCTCCTCTTCCCCCCGCTTTTCTTGCCTCCTCCAAGGCTATCCTCATATATTTTTCATCAATAACCGTGCTTTTCATTGTCATTTCTGTGCCCCAATAATTCAAACGGGATTTTAACAAGAAACATCCGATGACGCAAGGGAAAATACCCCTGTTCCGTAACCCTTCAGTGACGGGTGCCAACGGTACCCCGATAATTCGATTTAACAGGAAAGATAGAAGGGGGCATGCAGAGCGTGCTTAAAACCAGCTCTTATCGCGGGCAGAAATGCACCTGATGCATTAGATGTTGTGTAGGGGAAAGGATTCTCCCTCTTGAATTGTGTCCCGTTCTCAAAAAAATCCGAAGTCCCACAATCTCCCCTGTGTTAGAGATTTTCATTAATTTCCTGATCCGAAAAACCCATTGTCTTCAACCGTTCCCTTAGGAATTTGTTTTTTTCTTCTTTGGCCCTTCGGGCTCGCCCCATTTCTGCTATTGTTTCTAACGAAGTAACAAAGCAACCTGGTTTTTGAGCATACAAGGATAAAACAGTGACACCTATCCCAAAAGCGACGCCGACCAAAAATGTCCCGAGAACAGGCGCCTTCATTTCTGCCTCCCCCCTATTCTTGTGAGCAAAATACCTGTCAGACCTGATTAATTTCTTATTTCGCGCCCCTTTTTGATTCAGCAAATCGCTGGGCACGCAATGATTGACCCCAAACTTTAAACTAACCTTAATGAGTGGTTTTTAATCATTGAAAAGTATCTCAAAATCTCTAAATGTTACAATCCGACTTCCCTTGAAAATCTTCACCTCCAGCAAATCCAAATCACCTGTAACAAGATAATCCGCCCTTCCCTCCAAGGCACACGCCAGGATCTCATCATCGTCTGGACCTCGGAAAACGCCCTCCTCAGATTGGGAAGGTAGGAAAATGCGATGCATCGCTTCTGAAACGACCTTCAGGGCATCCCGGGCTTCATTTCTTGTTGCGGAGAACTTCTTAATCAGTACACGTTCAAATCCTTGAAGGAGAACTGGGCATGCAATAAGATGAAACTGTTCTTTTCGGCCCCGCGTCAATATCTTTGAACAGATGCCCTCTGCGGCAAAGGCGGCCGCCAAAATATTTGTATCAAATACGGCTCTCACGATACGTTCTTGAATAGGTCATCTTCGCTCACAATGCCGTGTTTCTTTGCTTTAACACTTACCCGTTTTTGCATCTTACGGAACTGGGCTTCTCAGAGATAAAGATGGATCGACTCTCTGACGATATCGCTCTTAGATCGGCCTGTTCTCTTTGCAAACTTCTCAAGTTCAGATGAAATCTTTTCGGGCAAGCTGATGGAAAGAACTGAACGCATAACCTATTTCCTTTATTACAATAAAATCTAAAAGATTGTCAAGAAATAGCAACGGAAATAGCAACGGTTGCTATTTTTTCGCATAGCAAGTATGATTTCTTAATAAAAACATTGTTTGAGGGGCCAAAATGAGAAAAGAAGATGAAGCATACCTTGAAAAAGTAAGAACCTTGACGAACCGCTCACCCTATTATCGGCTTTTGGGGATGGAAGTCACAGAAATCAAGGAAGGGGAATCCAGAATCCAGATGCCATTCAGACAGGAATTAACACACCCCTACGAAATTGTGCACGGGGGGGCCATCGCCTCCCTCGCCGATTCAGCGGTCGCCTTGGCGCTGATCAGTTTAGTCGAACGGGAAGAAAAGATCACAACCATTGAATTCAAGATCAATTTTTTTGTACCCATCACTAAAGGAAATCTTACAGGGCATGCAAAGATCATTCATAAAGGCTCTTCGACCGCCGTTGGGGATGTCGAGGTAACCGATGAGGCCGGGAAATTAGTGGCGAAGGTGATCGCAACCTATAGCATTAAGAAAGGAAGTGAAATGACCCTACCCATATAGCTTCTTCATCAGCCAGGCCATCCTTTGCCCAAGCGCTTTAACCATCTGTATGCCCTCCTCATCCTTCTCCACATCTCCCTTATCCCTGCCAACACCAATGGCCCGGCCAACAAGGAAGATCTCCTGGCTCAGGAAAAAATGATTCATCGAATCAACGGTATGCATCGCTCCGGACCGGCGGAAGGCGACCACGACCGCCCCCACCTTGTTTCGATACAAACCTCCATTCGCCCTCGAAACGAAACCCGAACGGTCAATCAAGACCTTCATTTCGGGAGTCACATCGATAAAATAAGTGGGTGAACCCAGGATCATGCCATCTGCTCCCATCATCTTTTCAATATATTCATTCAGGGCATCAGTTTTTACCGCGCAATGTTTATCTTTATTTTCAAAACATTTATAGCAGGCAATGCAACCCCGGATTTCTTTCTCCGAAAGCTGCACCAATTCTGTTTCAACTCCTTCTTTTCCAAGTTCACGAAACACATGGTTAATGAGGATAAAAGTATTTCCGTCTTTACGTGGGCTACCATTAAAAGCGACAACCTTCATGTTATTGTCCTCCTCTTTGATACATCGGTTGATTCCGAAAATATTAACCTGTCCCCAATTCCAATTCGACAAGCACGCTCTGTACGAATGTCCTTATGAGCTCCTTGCAATTAACGATGCACTCCACGAAAAAACCAAAGGGTCAGGCAATCGTAATAAAGTATTTCCTCTTGGCCTCCTTCGTCAGATCCTGCTCCAACTGGTTCATAACCCTCTTAAGAGATTCGTCGTGACGGAGCCCTTCCTCAATCTCAATGATCGCCTGGCTTATCCTCATTGGACTCCTCCGAAAATGCACCGCAATATCCTTCACCGTCTCACCCGTCAGTTCCCTCGCCAGATACGCAACCATCCCCCTACCACGGGCCCCCTTCCGTTCGCGGCTCAGGGAATACAGACGGTCTATGGTAATACCATCGGCCCTGCTCACCTCTGCTGCAATGACCTCAATGGGAATCTCATAAATCACTCTTTCTGCGCTCTTCTTCTCGTCCTCAATCCGATTGATGAATTCCACCTCTCCAAGATACCGCTGATCCTTCACCTCGTAAAACTTCTTTTCATGGCCCCCATCGAGCCCCTCCAACATGAATTCCCGGTATTTCCTCCTCGCCACCGATTGACTCCCCCCAAATTGCCCCAATACCAGATCGGTATCCACCAGGTTCTCTTTCCCTTTCGTCAGATAGCTAAGGTGACTCGTCCATAAGTATTCTTCAGGATCCTTTACAACCCCCGCACGCACCGGGTTCAAGTGAATATACCTCACCAATTCCAGGAGATAAGTATCCTGATCGCACAGGATCGCCCTGTATCGCCCCTGGAAAAGATGTCCCACTTGACCATATCGCTTGTTGAAATTACGGGCATGCCGAAACAGAAGGGACTGCATGAACCTGCTCAAAGGAATCCGGCCCACTTCGAGGAGCAGGTGAACGTGAGTCTTCATGAGGACGTATGCATAAAGCTGAATGTTGTATCTGGATTTGCATTCGGAGAGATAGAATAGGTAGGCTGTCCGATCCTTATCGTCAAGGAAGATGTCCTGGCGGTGATTGCCCCTGGCAATGACATGATACAAAGCGCCGGGGTTGTGTACACGTGGTTTGCGTGCCATGGCCACCCATTATGGCAGAATCGTACACAATGTCAATACTTTATTACGATTGCCTGACCCTGTATATTCTATTAGTCAAAATCCTTTTATGACTGAGGTTGCCAAAAATACGAAACTTATATAAATGTTCTGGTAGATCATTAGGGTCAAGCACGTACTTTAGCATTTTTGAAATAACCGAGACGATACGCACGAAAAATTTTTTGAAGGAAAAATATTCCCCTTTTTGTTATTTAACTATCACTGCCAAAATAAGTTGTTTCAGAACTTACGTTCGCTCTTTCCGGGATTTCTCTGCCGATCTTTTTGAACCGACAAACCGAGCCTTGCCCTGAAATCTACCTTCTTGGGCCTAGTATGGAATCTTGCCAGTATTCTCCCCGTTTCCATGAGAGTAGCAGAAGGACAAAATTTGCTGATGGTAGCTATATCGGTAAGAGGGTCCCATTTCTCGACTTCCTGATCTATTTTAGTTCTCAGGGTATCTGCCTTTATCACAGAGCTGGTATCAAATTTCTTCTCTGGTGGCCTCACAATGATGGACTTGGGCGCAACCAAAATGATGTTCTTGAATCTCGGTCTTATTGAAATTCCAATTCGTTTTGGAAGTATATCATGGTGCATCAGGAAAAGGTCGAGCAGGTGTATGTGCCTCTTATTCTGTTCAATAGGGGAGGATATCCCAATGTATTCCTTACCATAATAGGCCTGAAATTCCCCTTCAGGGGTGACTTTAAGCTTATAGGAGTAATTCTTGGTTTCGAGAACATAAATGTCAAAGAAGCGATTCATCAAAAGATGATCGATCTGGGCGACCTGACCCTTATGCTCAAGCCTCAGATCATGAATGACCGCCCAGTTCTTTGAGTTTCCAAAGTAGAAGTCGATATAGTAGGCAGAGTCCTTCTCGCCCGAAACCCCACTTTTTACCTTGCAGTTGCATAACCGGCCATGGGTAAACCGCTCTCCAAGGCTTCGAATGGCGGTTAATCGGATGTTTTAATGGAATGGCCAGGCTTCACCT
>JAGVBT010000028.1 GCA_020059605.1 Deltaproteobacteria bacterium | reverse complement strand
GGTCAGCGACTTCAAATCGGCCCAGTTTTTTCTCGATGGCGTTGGTAAAGGCGCCTTTTTCGTGGCCGAATAATTCGCTCTCGATCAGGGTTTCCGGAATGGCCGCACAGTTGATGGTGATAAATGGGTGATTCTTCCGGGGACTGTGGTAGTGGATGGCCTTGGCGATCAGCTCCTTTCCCGTTCCGCTCTCCCCCATAATCAAGACCGTCGACCGGGTATCGGCCACCTGTTTTACGACTTTAAATATCTCTTTCATCCCTTTGCTGTTTCCCACAATATTGTCAAATCCGAAATTCCGGTCGACCTCGATCCAGAGGCGCCGGTTCTCCTCCTTCAGCGCCTTGGACGAAAGGGCCCGGTTAATGATCAGGCGGAGCTCATCAACGTCGAAAGGCTTGGTGATGTAATCGTAGGCGCCGAGTTTCATGGCCTCCACGGCTGTCTTGACGGTCTTGGTGGCGGTGATCATGATGACGATCTGGTCGGGCAGGCTCTGTTTCAACTTCTCCAGGATCTTCAGACCGTCCATGTCCGGAAGGATGATGTCGAGAAGGATCACATCCGGGACATGATCGTGGATCTGGCGAAACGCCTCCTCCGCATTTCTCGCTAAAAAGACCTGGTAACTCCCCTTCAGGATCATCTTTAGGGATTCCCTGGCTCCCACTTCGTCGTCAACCACCAGAATGCTCTTCAATGTTTCGCCTCCTGCCATCGTTTATCCTTTAATCATGTGGATTGATACGTAATCACTTTTCTCCTTTCCACGGGAAATCTCACGGAGATCAGGGTTCTCAGTTTTTTCTCGTGGACTTCGAAAGTCATCCTTCCCCGGTTCCTCTCGATCATCTCCTGGATGAGGCGGATCTCAAGGTCGGTCAACTCCTTTTTCTGGACCGCGGGCATCTCAAACAAGGCATCCAGGGAGTCGAAGGGTTTTTTATATCCGGTAAAGACCATCCAGATTTCAACGGATCTTTCCTCCTGGTTCCACTTCGCATCGTCCAGGGACTTGGTTAAAAAACCGATGCTTCCGTCCGGGGGAATTGAAGGGATGGCGTACCGTACCAGGGAGGTTAGAATATAGCGCAATTGCTCGTCATGAACGGTCGTTTCAGGGAGGTCTTTCTCATACTTTTTAAAAATTTTAATCTTCTTGTCTTCGATCTGTGCCCCGTGCTTTTTCAAAACCTCTTCGATGACGTCATGGATCGTATTTTTCTTCTCGATCGGGTAATTGATCTTGATGTAGTTGAGAAGGCCGTTGAGCACATCGTCGATTTTCTCGATATCCTCGGTGACGATCCGATAGAAATAACTCCGGAACTCCTCGTCGTTAAACTTATCCCCAAGCAGCTGGGTAAAGGTCTTGATCGAGACGAGAGGATTTTTGATGCGGTGGACCAGCTCGACGAAAAAGAGCGTGGTGTCGGGGATACTTAATCCGTTGGAGTTGTCTTTTGGAGGCTCGGCCGTTCGGGTTTCCGTCTTTTTCAGAAAAGAACAGAAGGAATTTCCTTCCATCCCGGCATCCATCAAGAGATCTTTTCCCGTGATCGTTTCGCCCTCGGATAAAACCGCGCTCCGGACGAGGACATGCTCCAGTTCCTTCAGATTTCCGGGCCACCAGTAACTTTCCAACAACCTGAGGACATCATGCGAGACGGCCGCGTTTTTGATCTTTAACTGTTTGGCGCTCTCTTTGAGAAGATATTCCGCCATGGGGCCGATGTCACGGGCCCGGTCCCTTAACGGCGGAAGTACTATGGACAGTGTTTTTAACCGGAAATAAAGATCCTCCGAAAAATCGCCATGTGCCACCCTTTCTTTCAGGTCTTCCGAAGAGGAGGAGATGAAGCGGATATTTTTTACGACTTTCTTCTCCACCCCCTTCAACCATAGTCCATCTTCGACCAGGTCCAGGAGTTTTAGCTGGTCGGCCGGGCCGAGGTCTCCCACTTCGTTCAGAAAGAACGTGGCCGGAGTTATTCCGAAACGGATCTCTTCGAGGAGGGGGCAAAGATGGGTGAGGAGGGCTTGTTCCCCCAGGATCCGGCAATCAATCCTGAAAAAGGGATAGGATTTCCAATCCCCCGTATGATGGATGATCTTGGCAACCAGCTCTTTTCCCGTTCCCTGCTCTCCCTGGATCAGGACAGGGGCGCTGTTGACCGCCGATTTCCGGACCAGCCTTGCAACCGGAGGAGTTAGAATGGGGGATTGAAGTAATGCCTGATAGTCCGTCATGTCTTAAAAAAAGTCGTTTGTTGATGATGTTCCAGATCGCTTTGCCTTCGTTTCGGATGTTCCTGGTCCACGGGCAGGTTGATAAAAAAAGAGGTCCCCTGGTTCACCCGGCTTTCGACATCAATGTATCCCTTGTGATCCTGAACGATTTGATTGGAAATCGATAATCCCAGGCCGCTTCCCGTGGTCTTTGTCGTGTAGAAAGGGTTGAAGATGTCCTCCAGATATTCCTGGGGGATGCCGCACCCATTATCCTTGAACTCGGTCTGAAGGTAGGCTTCGCCCCCGGGTTTCAAAAAGGAGCGCGTTTTTACGGTGATTTGCCCGTTTTCAGGAGTTGCTTCAATCGCGTTCAGAAGCACGTTTAAAAAGACCTGCTTGATTTGCTCACGGTCAACCTTAACGAAAGGCAGGTCCTGGGCGTATTGTTTATCGATAAGGATATGCTTCTTCTTGCTTTCCGTTGAAACCAGCAGGATCATTCCGTCTAAAATCCCGTTGATGTCTTCGAACGCCAGCTTGGGGGGCGAAGGCCTGGCAAAATCCAGGAGTTCGCTGACCAGCGTCGAAATCCGGTCCACTTCTCCCGCGGCAATGTTCAGGAAATGGTTTCGAAATTCTTCGTCCTCGAGCCGTTCCGGCAACAATTGAGTCAGCGTCTTGATGGCCACCAGGGGGTTTCGAATCTCGTGGGCGAGGCCCGCTGTGAGGGCTCCCAGGGAAGCGAGGCGGTCGGCCCTTCGAATGTAGGATTTTGACTTTTTCAGGTCTTCGTAGAGACTTGCGTTTTCCATGGCAATGGCGGTTTGATTGGCCAGGGTGGTGAGCAGTTCGATGTCCTCGTGGGAATAGATGTCCTTGTTGAGTTTGTGGCTGAGATTAATGATGCCGATGAGATTTCCCTTGGAAATAAGCGGGATGCTGACCTCCGCTTCCAGCGAGCCCATCTGGGTGACGACCTGGTCCAGCTCCCGGATGTGCCTTCCTTTGGCCAGCTCTTCCCTTACGACGATTTCTCCCATTTTCTGCAAATAGACGGGGAGGGGGGCGCCCTTGGGAAGAAGCGGAACAGGGGTGGCATTTTTTGATTCGGAGAGATGATACTCGGCTCTTGCGTCGTCCAATAAGAAAAGCGACCCTTTCCCGACCCCCATGGTTTCCGTGATGGTCTCGATGATCCTTTTGGAGAGGGACTCTAAATCGAGGATCGTCACCATGGCCTTGCTGAATTTTCCAAGGGTCTCACGGTAATTGTAGCGATTTTTAAAAAGGAAACTCTCCACGGCTTTTTCGGTCACCGGTTTGATCCTGTGAAATAACAGGGCCGCCGCCAAAAGGACTAAAAACATCATCGCCGTAAACAGATAATGGATCTTCACAAAAAATATTTTTTGACCGAGGAGAATTAACAGAAACGAAGGGATGAACAGGAGAAGCAATAACAGGATGTAAGTGGTCCCTTTTTTCAAGACAATATTAATATCCATCAACCGGTGCTTGAGGATGGAATAGGTGGTGAAGCCCACCATAATCACTGTTAAGGAGGGGCCAAGCCAATTAAGCATTGAAATTCCAAACATTGGAAGAAATAAATTATTTAGTAACCCAATGATTGAGGTAAAAAACATTCCTAATGAGCAATATTTAATTTGAAGCCTCTCAACCCCAAACACATTCTTATATGTTTTTATTAGAAATAGGAAACCTAAAAATATGTAACCTGTCAAATAAATAGAGAATAATGGGTATAATGGACCGTAAGTAAACATTTTTATACCAGCACCGAGGGAGGATACTATCTTGTCAGTGAATGACAATCCGAAAAACAATAATGCTGGTAACCCCCAAATAGCAAGTTTAAGTGAACTTACTCTTCTTTGTTCATTTGGAAAGATGATAGAAAATAAGAGAAACGCAGTAGGTATAATACTTGAGGATGCAAAACCCATTTTCCCCCAAAATAATTTCGAAGAGCTATCAGTTAAAAGATAGACCATAAAGAAGCTGAAAGCCCAACCGGCGGCAGACCATGCCAAAGCAGCAAAAGTAAAATTAATTCGTTTGCGAGAAGTTGCTTTAATGTATACTAAAAAACCAAGTGCTAAATTCACTAAAAATGCGAAAAAAAGTAATATAATTGGAATAAACAATTTCTCCCTCAATCTTAATATTTAAATTTGCCAGCAATCAGGATTGTATGACCACCGCCATAACCCAAAGAATTCATAAGAGCAACATTGACTTCTTTTTTTATAAAATGATTTGGTACATAAAATAGATCACAACCAGGTGGGCTGACCTTATGATTTGTGGTCGGGGGAATAATGTTATGCTCAAAGACTAATAAGGAGGTAATCATTTGAAGGATGCCCGTGACTGAAAAAGATTGTCCAGTAATCGGCTTGATGGAAGTAACTGGAATGGAAATTGCCAATTTACCAAAAACTTTTTTTATGGCGACCGTCTCATTTAGATCATATTCGGGAGACCCATTCCCATGGGCATTAATATAGTCAACATCTTCCAAACCAATGCGAGCATTCTCTATTGCTTTCTTTATCCCAATTGCGGTTGTTTCTCCACTTGGATCTATTTTAAATATATTATAAGCCTCATTACATGAATTATACCCTAAAATTTCGCCGTATATTTTTGCTTTTCTTTTGAGAGCGCTTTGAAGCTCTTCTAATATTAATATAGCTCCACCTTCACCTAATGCTGTTCCACATCCATGAATATCGTAAGGTTTTATGGTTTTCTCTGGTTCGCCATTATCTTTCGAAAGAAGTCCACAAGCGCAGAAAATTCCAATAATATATGGTGTAATCGGTGCCTCGCCAGCACCAACAAACATTACGTCAGCATCCCCCAATTTAATTGTGTTATAAGCTGAATAGATTGCATCAAAACCTGATGTACATCCAGAAGATATCGTTGTATTAGGGCCTTTTATTCCCATTTCACAGCTTATTATCCCAGCGGCTGAGTGAGCACAAATCATTACTGCAGCAAAAGGGCTTATTCTCTTTATTCCTTTTTCCATAAAAATAATGTGTTGATTTTCTTTGCATTCACCCCCACCGATCCCAGTTGCACAAATTACTCCGATTCTGTATGGATCTATCAAATTTAAATTTAATTTTGAATCCTCAAAGGCCATTTTTGAGGCTGCTAAGGCAAATTGTGCAAATCTGTCCAGTCTTTTTGCAGTCTTGGGATCCATATAATCGGTGGGGTCGAAATCAGGAACTTCTGCGGCAACCTGGCAGGGATAGGAGGAGGCGTCGAAATGGGTGATTTTTCTGACCCCCGATCTCCCGTTGACCAATGAGTCCCAGAAATTATCCACACCAATACCGTTGGGGGCCACGACCCCCATGCCGGTAACAACGACCCTTCTTTTTTCCATTTTTCTCCCTGAATTTCTAACCTATCAAAATTTTTACGCTTTATTATTATCGACAAATTTGTAATTTGTCAACAATTTTGTGCATCCAATCGTGTGATTCATCAAAGGAAAGCAACGGTATAGTTAATTGTGTAAATATAACAATAAGTTACAAAACCACTTGAACGAGATATGAAATTGTGCTAATTTTCTATATGATGCATAAAATGAACGAGCTGATTCCTTTTACCCCCATTAAGGAGCAAAGACATGCACGTTGACGAAAATAAGAAGTTCGATAGAAGGAATATTGAAAAAAATATCAAGAATGGACTGATCACCTTCAAGGACTACGAAACCTTCCTGGCGGGGTTGCCTGACGCAAACGAAAAAATGTATGCCCCCGGAGAAACTTTTTCCGAAACCGGAGAGAAGGAGACAACCGGGAAAGAGGAGGCTCTCTCCGGCAGGAAGGGCTCAAAGAAAAAGGCGAACAAACCCCGTTTGAAATAAGGAAAAGAAACATGCCAATTTTTGAGTATCAATGCAACCGGTGCGGCCGGGAATTCGCCCAGTTGATTCTCAACTCCAAGGAAGAAAAAGAAGTCAGATGCAAATTTTGCAAAAGCAATGACTTGATGAAACTGATCTCATCCTTTTCAGTCCACCAGGCCGAAAGTTCGAGGTTGGCCGATTTCGATGCGTCCAAACCACGGGGAGACGATTTCTACAAGGATTCCAGGAATATCGGGCTCTGGGCGAAAAAAAGGATGAAAGAGATGGGGGTTGATCTCGGCCCCAAGATGGATGAAATTGTAGAAAGGGGACGGACCGGGAAGATCCTGGAGGACTACGAAAAATAGATCGGGAAAGGTTGCGGTTACGATGCCCCTGCCAGCCGGCAGGCAGGCGTATCGTCTATAAAAGGCTGCGTCTAACGGCACCGTTAATCGATACGGGCTTCGTCATGGAAAACAAAGATTACTATAAGATTCTCGGCGTTTCAAAAAATGCGAACGAAGAGGAGATCAAAAAGGCCTATCGAAAAGTGGCGATGCAGTATCATCCCGACCGGAACCCGGGAGTCCACGAGGCGGAAAATAAGTTTAAGGCTGCATCCGAGGCCTACGAGGTTCTAAGGGATCCGCAAAAAAGGGAGATTTACGATCAATACGGCATCGAAGGACTGAGGGGAACGGGGTTTACGGGATTTCGTGGATTCGAAGATATTTTCTCAACCTTCGGAGACATCTTCGAGGGGTTTTTCGGCTTCGGGACATCCCCCGGGCGAAGAACCCGGGCGCGCCAGGGGGCCGACCTTCGTTACGATTTGAAGATCTCATTTTACGATGCCGCCTTCGGAAAAGAAGAAGAGATCGAAATCCCCAGGAGAGGAACCTGTGAATCCTGCCAGGGAACGGGCGCCCAACCGGGAACATCGGCCGTCCATTGTCCACAGTGCAAAGGGACGGGACAGATTTTACGCTCTCAGGGATTTTTCACGATCAGCACCACCTGCGGTCAATGCCAGGGGCAGGGTAAATACAACCCCCATCCCTGCAAGGAGTGCCACGGATCCGGAAGGGTCAGGGAAACCAAAAAGATTAAAATAAAGGTTCCTCCGGGCGTTGATTCCGGTTCTAAATTAAGAATACGGGGAGAAGGAGAAGAAGGTGAAAGGGGCGGATCTCCCGGAGATCTTTTTATCTTCCTCTTCGTCGAACCCCATGAGTTCTTTATCAGGGATGGAGACGATATTGTTTGCCGGATACCGATCAGTTTCTCACAGGCGGCGTTGGGGGGGCAGATCGAAATTCCCACCCTGAACGGTAAAAAAAATGTTTCCATACCCAAGGGAACCGAAAATAATGAAATGATAAAAATAAAGGGTGAAGGTTTCCCAAGGATCAGGGGGTACGGCCGGGGCGACCTTATCGCCCAGATTTTCATTAAAACACCGAAAAACCTGACTAAAAGGCAAGAAGAGATCCTCCGCGAACTTGAAGAGATTAGCCAGAAGAGGGAGAAGGAGGGGGACGGCTGGAGAAAGATTTTAAGGTTTGAAGCTTAAGTTTACATAATATATCTTATCAGACATTGTCCAGGTGATGTTTGAAAACAAATCTGACCGGAATCATTCTCTCCGGCGGCAAAAGTGTCCGGATGGGTCAAGACAAACCCTTTCTTGAGATCGGCGGTATTCCTATCATTCAAAGAATTTACGATTGTTTTGAAAAATTTTTCCATGAGATTATCATCGTCACCAACCGGAAGGAAGCCTATTCTTTTTTAAAGGCAAAGATCGTGAGCGATCTCATCGAAGACCGGGGCGCCCTTGGAGGCTTATATACAGGGCTTTTCCACTCCTCTCATCCGTATTCCTTTTGCGTCGCAAGTGATATGCCTTTTCTCAGGGAGTCTTTAATTCAATACCTGATCGAACAGGCCAACGGCCACGATGTGATCGTGCCCAGGACCTCAGACGGTTTGCAACCCCTTCATGCCATCTATTCCAAAAACTGCCTGCCGCAAATCAGAAAGATGATCGACAAGGGCAAATTTAAAATCATCGATTTTTACGGCCAGGTCACGACAAAAATCGTCGAGGAGTCCCGGTTTATCCGTCTGGACCCAACGAGGGAATCTTTTATCAACATTAATACGCCGGAGGAACTGGATTTTTATCAAAATCGCAAGAAGTTTACGGCGGCAGGTTCGCCGCCATCGAACCCTGCAGTTTAATTTCAACCCCGCGTGGGCGGCCCTCTGGGGACTACACTCCATTTTTTGATATGCTTAAGAAAATAACCTTCATACTTCTGGTTGTCCTGGTCATGGGATATTGTTATGGACGGGATGCCTTTTCCAGGGCCATGGGCGAGGATGACAAACTGATCCGGGTGGGAACCGGGGCATTCCAGGATGGTTTTTTCGACATCTCCGAGAAGCAGTTTTCACAATTTCTGAAGGAGTATCCGGACCATCCCAGATTGTTCGAAGTTTGTTATCTGTTGGGAAGAACACTCCATCTGAAGGAGAAACTTGCCGAATCCAGATCCGTCTTTCTGAAGGTGTTAAACGAAGGCAAGCAATTTGAACATACGGATTACGTCCATTTCTGGCTGGCCGATATCGAACTCAGATTGGGAAACAACGACAGGGCAAGGAACTATCTGCTCGCCATCCTCAACCGCCACCCAAAATTCGAAGGCCTGGACCAGGTTTACTACTTTCTCGGATTGATCGAATTTGCCTCGAATCGACTTCCCCGGGCCGAGTCCCACTTTAAACGGGCTTCCGCTCTCACGAAATCGAATGAAATCGGCCAGTCCGCCGCGTTCTGGCTTGGGATTTTATCTTTTAAACAGGCCCGGTTCGATGAAGCGGCTGCCCGTCTCAAAACGCTGACGGTGAAGGTGAAACCCTTTTCGTCTTTCTATTCCAGATATGTTCCTCTCTGGCTGGGCGAGGCCCGGTTGAGATTGGGACAAATCGAGGAAGCCAAGACTACCTATTCGGCCTTTTACGAACCCTTGAAAGAGGATCCCTTTTTCCAGGAGATTCTCTGGAAACTGGGGTTTTGCAACTACCGGATCGGAAACCAGGCGGAAGCCGTAGAAACCTTTAAAACCTTTAGAACCCAGTTTAAGGATTCACCGCTCCTCTCGTATACGCATTATTTGCTGGGGGAGGTGTATCTGAATCAACGGGACCATGCCGCCTCGATGAAAGAATTAAATATGATTCTAACAATGCCGAAGGAAAACGTCCTCTGGGGAATGGCCTATCTTTCGCTCTATTGGAACCATTTTCAGCAGAACGATCTGCCAGGGGCGAATAAAGTATTTCAGAGGCTTCAAAAACTAAATCATTTTGACGAAGAAAAAATATGGCTGCAGTGGATCAATGCGGAAGTTCATTTTCTGAAAGGCGATATCGCGGACTCCCTGCCCTATTATTTTAATGTCCTGAATACCGAATACCGGGAAAGGGCTCTTTCCCGGATCGGGAAGGGATATTTTTGGGAGGACAAATTCAAAGAGGCCATCACAAACTTCGATATCTTCCTGCTTGAATTTCCAAACTCTAAGGATATCGAGGAAACCCTTTTCATGAAGGGAGAATGTTTCGTTCGATCCGGAACCTGGACCCAGGCGCTGGACACCTACAGGGATCTCGCCCTGAGAGACGGCCACCATCACTGGAAGCTCTTTGCCCTGATCCAGGCCGGAAACATCCATTCATCCCTGAAAGAAAACAGCGAGGCGAAAACGGCCTTCAAGCAGGTCCTTGAACATTATCCCGGACATCCCCTCTCTTCCTATGCCGCCTTCCGGTTGGGGGAGCTTTTTTTTAAGGGAAACCAGATGCCGGACGCCCTCCACTACTATTCGATGATCCTCCAGGGGGAACAGGTTCAATTGATGGGAGGGACTTATTTCTGCCTGGGAGAGGTCCTGTATCAGCTGGGGAAGTACGACAGGGCCCGACGCAGCTTCGAAATGGCCTTAAAATACCTGGATGGAAGCTCCCCGTGGTTTTATTTGACCCATTTAGAGATTGGGAACCTCCAGAGAAAAAAGGGCCATGTCGAGGAGGCCAGGCGATCTTACGGAATTATCGCGAGCCAGTCCAAGGACGAAGATCTCAAAAAGGCGGCAGGCGAATTGCTACGCTTAATGGAACCGGAAAAAAAATGAACCCCTCCATCACCATCCGAAAGATGGACGTCGATGATGTCAATGAGGTTATTTCCATTGCGGCTACCTCTACGCTCAATCCCTGGTCAAGAAATATGTTTCTTGAAGAGATCGCCCATCCCCACTCCGGTTGTTTTTTGATAGACATCGAAGAGGAACGCAGGACCGCGTTTCCTGCCGGTTTTATCTGCTTTCGGCATATCGGTGAAGAATCCGAGCTTTTCAATGTTTGCGTTCACCCCCGGTACAGGCGCAAGGGCCTGGGGCGCCGATTGATGGCTTTCTATATCGATTTTTGCGGCCAAAAAGGAGTAAAAAAAATTTTTCTCGAAGTGAGCCCGCTCAATCTCCCTGCCATCCATCTTTACCATTCGTTTGCCTTTCAAGAGGCCGGTCGGAGGAAGGGATTTTATCAGGGAAACCACGAAGCGATTTTGATGGAAAGGTAAATTCAAACGTTTAGACGTAGCCTTTTATAAACGATACGCCTGCCGGCTGGCTGGCAGGGGCATCGTTACCGTTGCCGTTAGACGAAACCCTCATTTTTCTAAACAAAGATGGCTATTCAGACTGACGGAATTGTGTTGAACAACAGAAGGATCAAGCCGCTTTATTTCCTGCTGGAAATGGACTGCCCGGCGATTGCCGACGAAACGAAGCCTGGCCAGTTTGTGATGCTCCGGACGTCCAATGACGGCCGCCCCCTTCTGAGACGCCCCTTTTCTGTCTACAGGAGCTATCCGGCGCATCATCCCGAAAAACGTAAGAGAGGGCATCTTCTTATTTTATATAAGATGGTCGGCCAGGGCACGCGAAAGATGGCGGCCTTTAAAAAAGGGGAGAAGGTCAATTTGATCGGCCCGCTGGGGAATGGATTCACCCTCCCCCCCCTCCCCTCTTCCGCCAGGACCATTTTAATCGGCGGAGGGGTGGGCATGGCCTCCCTTTCTCCTCTCAACGAGCCGCTCCGGTCAGGGCAGCTATCTGTTTTTATCGGAGGAAAGACGAAGGATGACATCTTGTGTGAGAACGATTTCGGGGGTGGAAAGGGTTCAAACATTTTCATCGCAACGGAAGACGGGAGCCGGGGCAAAAAAGGAACCGTCGTAACCCTTTTTCTTTCGGAAATGAAGAGGTTCGATAAAAATGAACCTTACCATGTTTATGTTTGCGGACCGGATGAGATGGTGAAGGCCCTGTCAAAGGGAATCAAATCTGGAAAATGGACCATCCAGGCCTCGATGGAAGCCCGCATGGGCTGTGGTTTCGGAGCCTGCTGGGGATGCGTGCTCAAAACGACCGATCCGCAAACCCCTTATCAAAGGGTCTGCCAGGCGGGACCTGTTTTTAACCTGCGAGAGATTGTCTGGGAATGAGAATAAAAACCGTTCAAAAACCTGATCTCTCCGTCGACATAGGAAGGTTGAAGCTTAAGAACCCGGTGATGGTTGCTTCGGGGACCTTCGGATACGGACGGGAATTTGAAGACTTTATGGCTCTGAACCGGCTGGGGGCCGTCATCCCCAAGGGGATCTCCCTGAACCCCATGCCCGGAAATCCTCCTCCAAGAATCTTTGAAACCAACGGAGGAATGATCAACTCCATCGGTCTTCAAAACCCCGGTCTCAGGGTATTCATCAAAGAAAAACTCCCCTACCTGAAGGAACTTAAAACCGATCTCATCATCAATTTTTTCGGGAATACTCAAAAGGAATACGTCCGATTGGCCGGAGCCCTGGACGGGGTTGCCGGGATCTCGGCCCTGGAGATGAATGTCTCCTGTCCCAATGTAAAATGCGGGGGGATCGTTTTCGGATCGGATCCCAGGATGACCTGCCGTCTCGTATCCGCAGTAAGAAAATCGACAGGTCTTCCGCTCATCGTCAAACTCTCACCCAATGTCACCGACATTACGGCGACCGCCAGGGGTGCGGAAGACGGCGGAGCAGATGCGGTCTCCCTGGTCAATACCTTCAGGGCCATGGCGATTAATATTTATTCAAGGAAGCCCGAACTGGGGAATGTGATCGGCGGTCTTTCAGGGCCGGCCATCAAACCGATTGCCGTAAGAATGGTATGGGAGGTTTATCGGGCCATAAAAATCCCGGTGATCGGAATCGGGGGAATCATGAACGGGGAGGATGCGATCGAATTCATTCTGGCGGGAGCCTCAGCCGTTCAAATCGGAACAGCCAACCTCATCAACCCGGGAGCGGCCTTAGAAGTGGCTGAAGGAATAAAAAAATACCTCCTTCAGGCGAAAGTAAACCGAATCCGGGACCTGATCGGAGGGTTTGAAATATAAATCATAACCCCCCTTTTATTCCCCCCTTAAGGGGCTGTGTTGTAATTAATAATTTGTCACCCTGAATTTATTTCAGGGTCTCGTAATAGGTTGAATTAATTAGATCCTGAACCAAGTTCAGGATGACATTTTTATCAATTCCCCTATTACGACACAGTCTCTAATATAAGGGGGGACGAAGGGGGCTTATTTGTTCTTGCCTCGTTACACTTCGTCCTTCAAAATCTTTGGAGAGATGAAGATCAGAAGATCTTTTCTCTTGTCCTCTTTTGTCTCCCTTTTGAATAGCCAGCCCAACAGGGGAATTTTGTTGAAAAGGGGAATCCCCTCTTCCCCCTTGCTTTTTTCGATCGAATAGACTCCTGCGATCACGACGATCCCATTGTCCCTGACCAGGACTTCGGTCTTGGCCTCTTTTTTATCGATGCTCGGAACGTTATCCACCGTGACCGTAAAATCGGGAGCGTCCTTTTTCGCAATAATATCCATCCGGATATTCCCGTCATTCGTCACATGAGGCGTGACGGTTAATTTAAGGTTGGCCTCGACAAATTCGGTGGAGATCTGGCCGCTTTGCGGATCAATCTTCCGGATAGGAATCCTTAGGCCCTGTTCCACCGTCGCTTCCTTATTATCCAGCGTTGCAATTTTGGGGCTCGAAATAATTCGAACATCTCCCTGGTTCTCGTGGGCAGAGATCGCAATATCCAACTCTTTAATCGTTCCACGAGAAAAAAGAAATTCTATGATCCCCGGGGCCCCGGCGCCAGCCTTGGGGATAGCGGGGAGGCTTATAATCTCCTTGGTGGCTTGTCCCAATGTGGTGCTCGCTATCCCTCCGCCTACCGTGGCCTTTCCTCCTCCGATTTCAAACCCCCATTTGACGCCCAATTCCTTTTGAAAGGTCAGGTTGGCTTCCACGATTCTGGCCTCGATCAGGACCTGGGGAGTTTTGGTATCGAGGGCTTTCACCAGTTCCTTGACGCCCGGAATTTTGCGAGGGATATCCTTAATGATCAGAATGTTCGTCCTTTCATCGACCTTCACATCTCCCCGTTCGCTCAATATTCCCTTGATCTGGGGGATGATATCCTTCCCCTTGGCGTAGTTGACCGGAATCAGCTCCGTGGCCATATCCTCCAATTTTTCCGTGGCTCGTTTTTCCTCCAGGCGCGCCTGGCTCTCCCGCCTCAGGGTTTCAATGGGAGCGATCCGGATCACATTCCCGACATGGACCTTTCCGAGATTCCGGGACTGAAGAATCACATCCAATGCCTGGTCCCATGGCACATCGACCAGCCTCATTGTAATCTTTCCGGATACATCATCCGCGGTGATGATGTTGAAATCGCTGACTTCGGCGATCAATCTCAAAATGTTTTTAATATCCGCATCCTTGAAATCAAGCGAAACTTTTCTTCCCTTGTAGATCTTTTCTGAAACAGGCTCTTCCGCCGGCTTAGCGATTGGGACCAGGGGAACCGGCTTTTCCTCAACCTTCGGCGTCACCGGTTCTTCTTTTTTAACCTCCGGTGGGGGAGGAACGGGAGGAGGCGAAGGCGCAGGCGCAGGTTCTGCTTTGACGGGAGCCGGCGGCTCTAACTTGGCAGCCACCTTCTTCGGCTTCTCAATGTCGAAAAAGACGGTGTTGCCTTCCCGGGCGGTTTCGTAAGGCGTTTCTTCTCTCAAATGGATAAGAATCCGAAGATCGCTCTCTTTTCCTGCCTTCACATTTTTGATGTCGATCAGATTGATCGCGCTGTCGAACCCGCTCGTATTCATCGGCCGCTGGAGATGCTTCGGGGCAAAGGCGTTCTTGATATCAACGGCGATCATCTTATCCGAAATCCGGTGGGTCTCAAATTGCGGTTCCGCGCTCAGGATCACGGCAATTCGCGACTTATGATCGATCTGTTTAAAATCGATCTCTCTTAAAGCCAGTCTTGCCCTGACCGTTTTTGCGGGAGCCACGGGAACGGGAGAAACCTTTTCCCCGGCCGCTCCTTTTTCCTGGAGCTGGATTTGAGGTTCGGAGGCCTGGGGCACGCTTCCGAGCGAAACGACCAGTTTATCGTCGATTCGGTCGATGTGATAGGGGGGAAGCTGTGGCCGGGTTGAGTCGAAGACCAGTCTCAATTTGTCCTGATGTTTAGCGATGCGGACCCCTTTGATGAAGGGGTTGGACATTTGCATGGTTTTTTTCGAACGGCGGGCGTCCACTTCCAGGATATCCACGACGAGACGGGGCGGATGATCCAATTTAAACGCATTGAAGTTTTCAATTCTTCCGTTGGCCAGCACATGGAAGTTGACGTGGTCCTTCTTTTCCTCCAGAGAGAAGTCGATCACCTCGGTTGCCTTATTGAGCGTTTTGGGAGCGGGGGCAGCCTCGGCGGCCGGAGGGGGCTCTTTTTTCATTTCGGGGGAAGGAACCTCGGCCTCCTTCACCTTTTCGATCCCTTCCTCTTTTTTCACTTCCTTGACTTCTTTGACTTCCTTAACTTCCTTCGGCTCTGCGGTTTGCTTGACGCGCTCAATGTCAATTGAAACCATTTTATCTTCGCGGACGATATGATAGGGGGCAATCCGGAGAAGAGCGATTTCGACACGCGCTTTGTCGTCATATTGGGTGGTGAAAACTTCGGAGACCGTCTCGTTGTCGATCCTCAGGCCATTCTTCGAATGCCGTAGATCGCTGCCGGGAAAATCGAGGATGATCCTCAACGGTTCCTGCGAGAGGTTATAAAGAGGAGCCGGGAGGGTTTCAGAACCTTCGATCAGAATTCTGGTCAATTTTTCTTCTTCCTGGAAACTTATTTTTTGTATCAAGGCAGGATCCGCCTTTTCCGCCGGGGCAACCGCCGGCGGAGTTTCGGATGGGGTTTTGATCGTTTCCCCTCCCGTGGCACAACCGCTCAAGACAAGGCAGATCAATAGAATAAGACCCGTTTTAAGAATAGGAAAAGATTTCATGATTCTCCCCCTTCTTCGATTTTATGAAGAAATATTGAGACCTCGTTCTTCTCGGGATAGAGCTCTTCGATGATGACTCGATCTTTTAAGATTTTCGTCACCTTCCCGTCGTTCTTCCCGATTTCGGTTCCTTTCTTAACAAAATATCCTTTCCCGGCCGAATCTTCGACCATGGCGACATTCCCCTCCCGGGTGGCCATAATGGCCACCAGTTTTAACTGGCTGAGATCATATTTCTGGAGAGGGGTCAATGGGGCGGTCCGGGTCAATTCTTTGACCGGCGTCAACTGGATGAAAGGTTTAAAGGGGTCTGGTTTTCCTGCAGGACTGTACTGATACGCCGCCTCCTGCTTCTTTTCAGGCTCCTTTTTCTCAGCGACTGCGACCGGTTCCGCTTTTTTGGCCACCGGCTTTGGAACTCCTCCCTTCGGCGGAGAAGGAGGAACCGTTTCGCCCCCACAGGCCGCCATCAAGAAGAAGAGACCCGCAATCATCCACATTAGATGGAATCGATTTCTTCCTCGAGTCATGAATGTTTTCTCCCTTTTCCCTTGCCTTTCCTCCGCCTCATCTTTTCTTTTCAACGGGTTTTTCATCGGCTTTCTTCTCAATAAACCGGTACGTGGTGATGAGGCAGGAGGTCCTGATGAGATTTTCCGTCTCCCTTGGCTTTAACTCTTTCACCCGGGCCATATTAAAATCAACCACATTGATGATCCTTGGAAGCTTTCCGACCTTATCGAAAAAACCCGCAATGTTATGATAGCTTCCGATCATGACCAGATCGATCGGAACTTTCGCATAGAATTGCTGAGGCTCCTCGGGCTTGGGTTTGAAGAGGGTGAACTCCAGGTTAGATTCCTTGCCCAGGCGGGAAATATTCTTCAATAATTCGGGAATCTCCTTCTCATTGGGGAGCTGGGTCAATGCATTCTTGAGCTCCGCATTCAGCGTATCGACCTGGCCCCTGAATTTTTCCAGATCCCTTGTGATCATCTTTCCTTCGTTCAACTCCTTGACCAACTTGTCCAGCTCCGTCCTCAAGGTCTTCATGTTATCCCGCATCGGAATGAAAAAAAGATAAGCATAGATTCCCGTGATGACGCATAAGACTCCAATCAAAATTAGAATCTTTTTGGGTGACGGAAGCTTTAAAATTGAATCGACCGTGATGGCCATCTCTTCCCCCTTTTAAAGAATCTTTGTCGTGAGTCCGTTAAAAATGAATTTCTTTGCCGTTCGTCTTGGTTGCGAGTCGAAGCGACCTGAGCGTGACAGTCTCTAAAGCGAAACAATCTCACACGCGAGAATGAATTTCTTCAATTTAATTTTACTCAGCTCCACCTGCTCGCTGACGATGAGATCAACGCTCTTAAAAAGATTCGACCGCTTTAAATTCGTCATGAACTGGACGATGGTCTCGTCGTCCATGGCAATCCCTTCGATTCCCAGTTTCGATCCTTCTTTCTTCATCGATTCCAGGTGGAGCTTATCCGGCTTATCGACGCTGATCCCGTCCAGGATCCTCACCGGGGTTTCCTTTCCTTTTGTTAAGGAGTTGATGATGTTGAGCTTGTCCTGCAACGTTTTCTGCGCTTCCTTGGCTTTTGTCACCTCAAGGGCCAACGCTTTGTAATGGGCGATCTCCTTTTTCGTCTCGGCGATCTGGGCCAGTATCCGGTCATTCTCTTTTCCCATCTTCCAATGAAGGCCGATGAGGAGGAGCAGCAAAACCCCCACGGAGAGGATGAGGACCACAAATTCCTTTTTAACCCCGACCTTCTTCTTCTCTTTTCTCGTCAGAAGCAGATTGATCTTTATCATCGATCTCCTACCTTTCGGGTGGCGAGTCCAACCCCGACCGCCATCATCGGCCCGATCTCCCTCAGATATTCAAGGTCAAAGCTCTTCCCGGTGTACTCAATCTTTTTAAAAGGGTTGACGATCTCGACAGGAATGCCGATCACCTGCTGGAGGATGATATCGAAGTCTTTGGTCTTCGATCCTCCCCCGCTTAAGTAGAGTTTTTCGATTTTTTCGTAGGTCGTCGTAGATTGGTAGAATTCGATCGAGTTCCCGATTTCGTTGGCCAAAGATTCGGAGGCGGACCTTAACACTTCCTGGATGACCGGTTGGGAAACGGCATCGATTTTGCTCCCGACCTTTATCTTTTCCGCTTCCTCGTAATCGATATGGAGCTGCCTCTGGATTTCGTCCGTGATTTGATTGCCTCCCTTAAAGATGTCCCTTGTAAAAGCGGTCATGTTGTCTTTCAGGATGTTGATATTGGTGATGCTTGCCCCGACATTGACCACGGCAACGGTTTCCTCTTTTCCAATCTCGTAGTTCACGGAAAGCATGTTTTCTATCGCAAAGGCGTCGACATCGATAATGACCGGATTTAAGCCCGATTCGATGACCACGGACACATAATCGTTGACGATGTCTTTTTTGGCCGCCACCAGCACTACATCCATGACCTCGGGGTTTTCGGGAGTCGACCCGAATATCTGAAAATCGATATTCACATCATTGATATCGAATGGGATATACCGCTCGGCTTCCCACTGAATCGATTCTTCCAGCTCGGGGACGGACATCAAGGGAAGGGTGATCTTTTTGACGATCACCGAATGGCCGGACACGGATGTGACAGCATCCTTTGTTCTTGTCTTCGAATCGGCCACCAGTTGACGAATGGCATCGATGATGGTCACCGAGTCCATCAACGCCCCATCGACAATCGCTTCCGGAGGCAACGGGGCGATCCCCAGGTTTTCTAATTTAAAACTATTCTGGCTCTCTCTCAGCTCGACAAGTTTGATGGAGTTTGACCCTATGTCCAAGCCGATCACCCCTTTTTTTCTACCGAAGATCATATGAGCTCCTCTTTTTCCACCTTATTATTAATAAATCATGTGGAAAGTCAAGCTAAATATTTATTAAATCCATCAATTTTAATGGACTGCCTATGAAATTTAACAAATTATATTAAAATTATCGAATAACTCTTCAATATTTCTACTAATTGTCCGACAGATGATATTTTTTCACTTTGGCTCTCAGGGTGGCCCTTGAAATCCCAAGTATTTTTGAGGCCTTAGATTTATTCCCATCCAGCCGTTTCAATACATTGGAAAGGTGTATCTTTTCTATTGTTTCCAACGTGACCATTTCCGTCATTCCGGAAGGGTTGAAATCGATGCTTTTCAAACCATATCCTTCGGTTTGCTGCAATTCAAACGGAAGCTGCCTGGGTGTAATATGATCCTGGTCCGCAAGGATCATCGCTCTTTCGATGACATTCTTTAATTCTCGAACATTCCCTGGCCACGGGTATTGGACCATCAGTTTTTTTGCTCCCTCAGCCAACCCTTTGATATTCTTGTTATATTCCCTATTATTCTCTTCTATGAAAAGATTTGAAAGGAGGAGGATATCATCTTCACGGTTCCGCAGGGGGGGCATTTCCACGACCATCACTTTTAGTCGATAGTAGAGATCTTTCCGGAATAGTCCGTCTTTCACGAGGCTTTCGAGGTCCTTGTTGGTCGCCGCAATAATCCGGACATCCACCCTTAGTTCACGGTCCCCTCCGACTCGCATGAAGGATTGATTTTCAATGATCCGCAAAATTTTGGACTGGAGAAAGGGTTTCATATCCCCGATTTCATCCAAAAAGACGGTTCCGCCGTCCGCGAGCTCAAAGAGGCCTTTTTTGGTTGCTTTGGCGTCGGTAAAGGCTCCCTTTTCGTATCCGAAAAGCTCCGATTCCAACAGGGAGTCAGGAATGGCGCTGCAATTTATTTTCAAAAGGGGTTTATGGGCCCTTTTTCCGTTATAATGAATCGCATTTGCCGCCAGCTCCTTGCCTGTCCCGCTTTCCCCCTGGATCAGGACGGAGGTTTTATTCGTTCTGCTGATCATATCGATTAATTCTTTTAACTGCAAAATCTGGGAGGTAGTTCCGTATATCCGGCTTTTTTGATTCCCATCCTTCTGCTGCCGGTGCAGTCGTCTCACTTCATTGATCAGGCTCTTTGTCTCCAACCCTTTTTCAATCAGCAGCTTCAGCTCTTCCAGCTCAAAAGGTTTGTTGATATAATGGTAGGCGCCCGATTTCATCGCCAAAACCGCACTCTGTACATCCGAGAAAGCGGTCATGATCATGACCAATATCTCCGTATCAATTTCTTTAATTTTTTTAAGGACTTCCAGCCCATTTAGGTCCGGGAGCCGCATGTCCAGAAGAATCAGGTCGATGATGTTCTTTTTAATCACGGAAAGCGCTTCGTTCCCCGAACCGACAGAATAGACCTCATACCCTGTCCTTTTGAACACATCAAAGAGGGTTTCCCGTATTACATCGTCGTCATCGACTATCAGGACGGATGGCATCATATGTTTTCAAATTTCTCCGGCAAATGAATGACAAAGGAGGCTCCCTTCTCCCATTCGCTTTCGACTTTGATGGTTCCCCCGTGTTTCTTAACAATCTGGTAGGTAATCGAAAGCCCCAATCCGATTCCCCTGGGCTTGGTGGTAAAGAAGGGGTCGAAAACCTTCGGGAGAATATGGGGGGGAATGCCTTTCCCCGAATCCGAAACCACGATCCTGACAAAATTCTGTCCGGGACTTCCCGGTGAAGGGAGGGACACCGGGTTGGCTTCGATTCTTAGCTCTCCGCCATTGGGCATGGCCTGAATGGCGTTCAAGAAAAGATTTAAAAAAACTTGATGCATTTGAATCTTATCGACATTGATCCTGGGGAGCCGGGGATGATAGGCCTCAATGAACCGGATCCCTTTGTCCGCAATCTCTTTGATGAGAAAGGGAATGATCGCATTGATGATCTCCTTGATGTGGCAGGCGACAAGATGGAGCGTCTGCGGCTTGGCAAAGGAGAAAAAAGTTTTCAGAAGTTCATTTAAGCGGTCGATTTCTTTCGTGATGCGGTTCAAATACTCCCGTTTAGGATCATCCTCAGGCATCTCCTCTCCGAGGGCCTGGGCAGTCGTCTTGATCCCGGCGAGGGGGTTACGGATCTCGTGGGCAATGCCGGAGGCCAGTTTTCCCAATGAGATCAGGCGGTCCATTCTTAAGATCTCTTCCTGCATCCGGTAGACTTTTGTCAAATCCCGAAACATCACGATCTTTCCGATCGCATCTCCTCTCATATTCAAGTGGGGATTGATCGTAAATCCGACCGGTATCTCGGACCGGTCCTTCCTCCTCATCCCCCCTTCTCTTCTCGTATCCAGGCCGTCCGGATCCTCGAGAAATGAGTAAGAAATGTTCTGCTTCTCCTGTAATCCGAAGAGGCTAAAAGGTTTGCCGATGACCTCCCCTTTTGAATAACCGAGAATTTTTTCCCCTCCCCGGTTCATATAGGTGATCATGTCATTCATTCCCGTGATAATGATCCCGCTTCCGATGCTCTCGATCAGGCTCTTGGTAATGTTCTGCGCACTTTCAAGAGAACGGGTCAAGCGCAATATTTCATCCTCTCGCTTTTCCCCCGGGTCTATCCTCTCTTCCGTTGACCGATCCGTTTCCATGCGCGCATCCAATGTTTAAACCTTTCCGACATCCAGAACGGGCACCCGGATGGGAAGCTCCTCGTAAGTCCAACGGATCATCCCCAGGAGATATTCATTGAACTCCCCGCCCGTTTCGAGAGGGCCGGATAACCGGTTTAATACCCGGTCCACCATCAGCCCCTTGTATTCCCCGTCCCCTTTCAGTATCAGGACCTGCTCTCCTCCCTCCCGGCTTTCCCCGGAGATGGGAACAAGACTTTTCAAATCAATCATCTTCGTGTCCAGCCCATTTAACCGGACCTTTCGGAGCTCAGCCATTTTTTCACTGAGGGAATCGGGCACCCTATATAGTTTAAAAACTTTATCGCTTTCCACTCCCAGCAATGTCTCTCCTCTCTTAAAAACGGTAACCTTTGTCTTTAGGACCGTTTCACCCGGCGGCTGCTTTTCGGAAATCGGAGTGAACCGTTGATGAGCGGACAGATGTTCGTCCATTTTTTGGACCATTTCGTCTATTTTTCGCGAGAAGGACTCCATCCGGCGGATGATCGTCTCGATGAGTTCGGAACCGGGTTGGACGGGCGGAGAGGGCGCTTCCGGTTTGGACTCCTGGAGCCCTTTCAACGAGGAAAATCTCCCCTCGATGCCGGCATAAGCCAGCTTTTTATAGGTGAGGAAATCCTCGCCCACCTCTTTTCGCATAAACAGCTTGATCGTGTCCTTCGAATCGAGTAAAAAGCGAAGGAGATGGGGCTGAATTCCTTCTTCGTCCCGCATCATCTCTTTTAATACCGAAACCATTCGATATAATATCGAGGAAACCTCCGTGGATTCCTTGAAAATCCCGCGCAAAGCCAGGACCTCCTCCACCGTTTTCACAAGGTTTTCCCTGGAAATTTCCCATTCGAGCGAAAGGAGTTGAGTTTCCAACTTTTCGATGGGGTCCGGTATTGCTTCCTGCTCGATGTTCTGCTCGATGTTCACCCCGCTGGAAATAAATCCCTCCTGCTCCGGAGCGAGGTTGCCGATGAGATCCGTGAACGGTTCCGTCTGCCCGGTCCACTCCTCGGCGATGCTGGTAGGCTGTTGGGGGTATGGGTCCCCGGCAAAAGTTCGATCGAGGTTCATTTTTTCCACGAACAGCCGGTCCACGGCAGCATCGATCTCCCGTTCCAATCCCATCAATTCCTCTTCATCCATCTTCTTTTCCGTCATCGGACTCCCCTTTTCCCCGTTGAACATAGCGCTCGCTTAAGTTTCCAACGGGGGTCATTTGAATTGTTGATCAACGAGCATGATCTTGCGGCTTACATCCTTGACGACCAACTTGCTGATTTCCCGCAGGGTTTCAAAAACCCCCGTCCCCTTCAACGCGCTGCCCGGAAAAGATGGAACCTTGAGCATCGAGTTGAGATCTTTTTCCAATACCTCCAGCGGAAGGAGTTCCGAATCCGTTTCACCCAGGTCCCGTTTATTATACTGGATGACCAGGGGAATCGTTCTAATGCTGACCCCCTTCTCCGCCAGATTTTTAGCCAGGTTGATCAGGCTCTCAATATTTTTTTTCCTCTGGACCTTCAGCGAATCGGCAACGAAAACGACCCCATCCACCCCTTTCAGGACCAATTTTCGGGTGGCATCGTAATGAACCTGCCCGGGAACGGTGTAAAGTTGAACCCTGATATCGAACCCCCTGATCTTTCCTAAGTTGAGAGAGAGGAAATCGAAGAAGAGCGTCCGATCCCCCCGGGTATCGATGGAAACCATTTTCCCCCTGCTTTCCTCGTTCATTTGATTAAACACGTACTGGAGGTTGGTGGTCTTCCCGCAGAATCCCGCTCCATAATAAACGATCTTGCATTGGATCTCATCTTTACTGAAGTTGATAAAAGGCATGAACCCAATTCTCCCGTTTTTACGAACGCCGTTCAGGCTCCCCTAAGGGAACCGTCCTTCCCCCTTCAAAAATCGAGACGAGCACGTTCGAGAGATCGCCCGAAATCTGATTGATTCGGAGCCGGATCAACCCAAGGGAGGTCCTGTCATCAAAAAGGGTGACCAGAATGACATGATCCCCGATGGCGGTAAAATAAACGTTTTCGCTTCTTCCCTTGTGAAACAGAAGGGTAAATTCCTCTTCGCCCAACATCTTGGCAATTTCAGCGGTCGCGCCGAAATTGGCCGCCGTCAAGGCGGAAAGCGACAGAACATCGATATCCAGGGTGTTTCCGTACTGGGTGATCAGTTGCCCCGACCGGTCGATAAGCAGGATGGAATGGGCAAGCGAAGCGGACACCACCTTGTTTAAATAAAAGTTGATCTTACTCAAATCCTCTTTTGTAACGATGATGTTCATCTTCACCTAAACTTTTTCATCATTTTTTCGCATGGCTTCGACCAGCAGATGTTCCCAGTTCTGGAAGATCGTCTGCATCGAAGGAATCACCCCGACATTGGACATAAACTCCCCTTCTTGCCAGCTCATGATATAATAGAAAGCCTCTGTTCCTTTCTGGTTCCCGCATTCTGCGTGGATAATTTCCCCTTCATTCAAATAGATGATTCCCTTCTCCCCGTTGTTGATGACCGTCAATGCGGTGGTTAAGTGGCTGAGACAATTCATTTGAATCACATCGGTCAGTTGAAGTCCCACCACTTTGCCCCGAAACCCCTTCTTTTTTCCGATCAGATCAATGATGACTTTCCTTATATCATTGATCTCAAAAGGTTTTTCCATGTAGAACAGTGACCCCCTGCGGTTTGCCTCTTTTTGAACATCCGAAGAACCATAGGCGGTCATGATGATGACCTTGGTCTGGGGAAATTCCTTCTTCACCCTGACCAAGAGGTCCAGGCCGTTTATATCGGGCATTCGAATATCTGAGATCAGCAGGTCGATATCGTGTTTATTGAGCTGGTTCAGGGCCTCTTTGCCGTTATTGGCAATAATCACCTCGTATTTATCCCTGTCCTTTGACAGGCTTTTAGCCATGCTCCAGGTTAACGTCTCTTCATCATCCACGATCAAAACTTTTTTTAGATTTTTATCCATCATTAAATTTTCCCAGGCGTCAACATCCATATTCTGGTAAATTCCTCAAGATGGTCGCTGTGCACGGAGTGAAGCATTCCGGCTTAGAAGACCCTTATCTTCTAACAGGATAAACCCACAGAAAAACAAAATAAGCAAATTAAATGCCAATTGCTTTAAATAATTTAACTACTTAATCTGTTAAAATGTTTCATGAATTCGGTAATCGCTAATTTGTTCCATTATAACTTTTCCCATTCAGGTGGTCAATCTTTATCCATTAGGAAAATAATGTCTCATGAGCCGGGGTTCATATCTCCCCCTTTGCCTGCTATTACGACACAGCCTCTTCGCCTAAGCGCGCGCCCTCCGCAAGGCTTCTGGAAGCCGCCGGCCAAACAAAGCTTAACTTTTGGGTCCAATGTGAGGCGGGGCTTTGCGCAGTCAGGCGCCGTGAGGGAACACTTGACTTTTTTCAGTTCTTTGATTAAGTTTTTGATGTTATGTTTCTATTGTGATATGATTCTAAATAAAGAATAGGAACCCCCGTGGCGCTTGACAAAGAGAAAATATTGGAACTTGCCCAGAGATATGTATTGAAGGGGCATTCCAAAAAGGCTATCGGCGAGTATATAAGGCTCATCGAAGCCGACCCGAAAGACAAGCGTTTGTATTTAAAGCTTGGGGATCTCTACCATAAGAACGGGGAGCATGAGAAGGCGATCACGCAGTATCTTACGCTGGCGGGACTCTTTGCGGATGAAGACCTCAATTCACGGGCAATTTCCATCTACAAGAAAATTCTTTCAATCAATTCAAAACGGATTGACGCCCTCCATAACATTGCGGAATTATATCTAAAGGAAGGTCTACGGGGAGATGCCAAACACTACTACCAGAGTATCCTGGAGATAACACCCGATGATCAGGATGCCCGCAAAGCTTTGAACGACCTTGACACCCGTCAGAAACCGGGAGAGAAACCAAAACCCTCGCTGTCGCACATGGATCTCTCTCTCCCTAACTATCCGCACTCGAGAGAGATAAGGCCATCCGATGACAAGTCCGATCTGTTCCCCTCTTCGGTCGTCGAACCCCATGGGTTATCCGTGGACATGGAGATCCTGCCTCCCGCCCCGGCCCCGGACAAGGAATCGGAGATGCACTATCACCTGGGCATTGCCTATAAGGAGATGGAGCTTTTCGATTACGCCATCTCGGAGTTTGAGATTGCTGCTTCCGACCCGCCCATCAAGTTTGATTGTTACATCATGCTTGGCAGTTGCTTTTTGGAGAAAGGGGATAACGCTCAGGCGATTCAACAATTTCAAGAGGCGGCCCGGATGAAAGGTTTAACGAAGGAAAAACTGACCCGGGTTCATTTCAATCTCGGGCTTGCTTACGAAGCCGGCGGGATGTTCTCCGAAGCCATTCAAACCTTTAACTTTGTCTTAAGTCTCGATCACTCCTTCTCAGAGGCCCGGGAAAAAGTCGAAAGACTTCAAGAACTCCCAAAATAGGAAATCCGTGACAAAAAGGTTTGGGTAACGAAACTGTTTCGGTGAAAATTTATTTTATAACCGTAGGGGCGGCCCTCTGTGGCCGCCCGTTTAGGGAGTCCACTGAGGGACTCCCCTACATTTCTTGATTGGAACGCTTTATTTTCAAATTATCTCACCACTTCCCTCCAGTAAAGTAACCCCTTGTTCGATCCAGGAGAGAATCCTTCTTGCGAAGAGACCTGACCGCTTGTCGTTCCGATAATGACCGAAGCCTTGCCCTGCGTGTTGACCGAGATCACCGGAGCAGAGGGAATGCCTTCTCCAATCACCTTAGAACGCGCTGAAGGAGAACCTGAAAGGTCCGATAATTTATCCACCGTCAAAGCCCCTCCGCCCGAAAGGTATTCCACAATATAAAGTCTGGCATCTCCGGCCACCTGGCAGGGGTCATTGGTTTGCTTATAAGAATAGGTGGTGAAATAGACCAGATGGTTAAATACGGCCGGCTTAGCAAGCACCTTTTCATGTTTTCCATCCGCCTTTTCCAATTCGATAAACCATCCTTTCTTCGGATCCGTTACCCCGGCAAACGTGTTTTCCCCAAGCGCGATCAGGTCTTTTAAATTCTCTTCCCTTCTCGGGTAGGGGTCCTGTTCGTCATCTTTGACCGCATAAAACCTCTCGGGTGGGTTGGTGCTGTCATTCGGATTCTCCCGGTCCCCTGTTCCGAAATAGACCCAGGGAATTTTATATTTATCAAATGCGACAGCCGGCTGATAGTAGATGGAATGTTTCTCGGTAGGAGTCGCCGGAGCCTGAAATAACCTCTTCCCGGTCCACTCGTCTTTATTCTCGGAAGAAACGTCGAAGACCCACATTTGACCGCCCAGGTCGCCGATATACGCCCGGTCAATAAATCCATCCAGGTTCAAATCCACGACCGCCGGAGCGGCTGCAAAGGAAGACTTCATTCCTTCCAGTGCAGAAAATTCTTTGATGATCTCACCCGTTTTAATATCAATGACAAATAGACCCATCCCAACCGATGCATCCTTGCTTTTGGTTTCAGTCGGATCAAACCCGCCTCCGATAAAAGCCACCCATTTCTCAACCCCTCCCAATTTCACCCTGCCAATAGCAGGTTCGGACCAGCTCTGGCCCAATTTATCAAGCGTCGTCGAATCGCCCGGGGCTGGAAACTCCCAGAGATAAACCGGATTTTTCGTGTCCGTAATATCGAGGGCAAAATAATGCTTACCGCCTTTCCTTAAACCGCAAAGCAGAACCGTCCTCCACTCGTTTTGATCTTTTTGGCCGTTCGCATTTAAATCTCCCCACCATACATCCGCCACTTTGGGCGACGAATCGACATAATAGGTGTGCGAGGTGGTCATTCGTTTGAGAGTCTTAAGCGCGCTGGGGGGGATAAATGCCCATTCCTCAACGCCGGTTCCTTCGTCATACCCTCCATTTGCCTCAACCCAGTTTCCTGCATTAAAGGCGTGCAGCATGCCATCGTTTGCTCCGACGATGACGACCTTGGTTCTCTTCTTCTTCTCCTCGTAAAATCCGACGGGGCCGTCGAACCCTTCATCCCTGAAGAATTTGGACGGCGATCCCACAATCACTGGATTAGAATGAAAAATGTCGCCAAGTTTCGAGCGTCTATCCACGTTTGTCACTGTATCCTTGGGGTCGATGTCATAAACATCCCCCCCCCGGATATGAGCAATCAGTTGGGTACGGGTTGCGTCATCTCCGACATCCAGGTCGGCATTGGTGATGTTAGCGGTTGAAAAAGCCTTCATGGCCCCCCCCATGTAGGTTTTTATATTTCTATTTGCGGAAGGATTCGTCTTTAACTTATCCGTGGCTCCCCAGATCAGGGAGCTCGGGTCAGGATTGCCGCTGCCGTCAACCTTGAGGGTTCCATCCGCTTCCAGCCGGTAGGCCTTGACATCGCCTTTCCAGAATGGGGTGTCGTTAGGCTCGAAGGAAGTGAGATAGATGATATTGTCATAGACGGTTCTCACAGCCGGAACCGACGGGGAGGTAAACGAAAACGATCTGTTGCTAATGTCAACGATGACCTTCTGCAACTTATCCGCCAGTTGTTCCGCATCGTCGGCGGTAAAAAACAATCCGCCGCCTTTTAAAGCGGTCCGCTCCAGCAGGGGATGATGGATATTAAATCCGATCGTATAGGTATGAACATTTTGAACTCCCGCCAGATCAGATTTTGCATCGGTTTCCTTCAAATACCAGGCAACCCCGTCCAGATAAAAAGGATAATTGCTGTTTCCGGGCTGGGGGGTTGTGTCATACTGGCCGGCGATGGCGGACAACACCCAGCTTGGAAAGGTCCAATCCCTTGTCGGCTCTCCGTCGGTAATGAGGGTGATAAAATTTTTCTGGCAGTAGTATTGAATCGGACTTGAATATCCGGCGTTTCGATAGAAAGAATTATTGCTTCCCGTAAAATACTCCCATGCCTCGACCATCGTTTCGGAAAGCGGCGTCCATGTCGTCGCGAGCATACCATTGATTGAGGCAATCACAGCGCTTGCATCGGCGCCGCACTCGGCCGCCAACCATCCGCCGTGTTCAGGGTCGAATCGCATCAGGCCGAAGCGAACCCCGGTGGTACTATTGATGAGACCGGTTAATACCTCTTTTGCGACCTGAATCCTTATTTTATTCGATTGTTCGGCAAGCTGGCTTCGTTCGGCATCCGTGGCGTGCCAGAAAATCCAGTTGAGATAGTTTCCGTTATACCGGACTCCCGAATGATCATCTCCCGGTCCATGTAAAAGGGAAGCGGTTTTTCCATTCATTGTGACATCCAGGAATTGATAACTTGCATTATAGCGGGTATAGATGCTACCGGAGGTATTTCCCCCGGAATAGGTCATTAATGGATTGTAATTTTTATGATAGACGACTTCGTTCATGCTGCCGGAGTTGTCCATGATGATCAGGATGTTGGGATCCACGCGGACGGCAAATATGTCGGTATCGTCCGCATTGGAACCACTCACAGAAATAAAAAACAATAGGCAGAGAATGCCTATATATTTAAACATATATCCTCCGTTATTATTGATGGCCTCGTAAAAAGTCCCGATATGTCACCCTGAACTCGTTTCAGGGTCTCGTAAGTTCTTGATTTTGTTAGATGCTGAAACAAGTTTAGCATGACGTCTTTCTTGTTTTTTGACTTTTTACGAATTCATCATTATTGTGTAAATAATTTTTCATTTCCTTCCGTTCGGGTTCTGCCTGTCCTTTGTATGGTCGCCTCGTTTTTCTCGATCGTCACAATGACGTAATCCCCTTTCTTAATCGTTCCGGTAGGAATGGAAGCGCCGCTGCCGTCCAGGGTTTTAATCTTTTTTGGAAGAGCAATGGATGTTCTTTCTATTGTAATGAATTTAGCGGAAATCTCGATGACCTGCCCCCGAAAGACAGCCCTCCTTTCTTCCTTCTCCGCACGAACCGTGAAGGTTACCATTAAACATGAGATGAGGGTTAAAATGGAGACCCAGACTATTCTTTGAATGGAAGACATATTTATTCCTCCTCTTTCGTTCGGCGCACGAATTCAGTTGTCATAACTGGTTCCACCGGGAAAGGGACCGTATCTCACCTGAACTTCGATTTCCCTCGTTGCCCTGAAGGATTCTCCCGCTGCGGTCACCCGAAAACGCTCAAACTGCCAGGGCAACCCAAAACCTTCAGCCAGATATGGACCAAACGCCTGGATCTGGCTCCGGTAGTAAGAATCTTGACCCAGCTTTGTCCGGCTTACCGGATTTGTATTAGGGATCTGATTGATGCCCAGCTGAATACCGGCTTCGGATGCATAAAAGGCATCCGTCCCTATCCTTTCATTTCCTGAGATGCTGGTCTCATAAGTCGTGCTGGTAATCGCATTGATCCCGATGAGGGTCAAGACCAGCAACATCAACAGGGCTACGACCAAAGCCACTCCTTGATCGTCCTCTAAAATATTGATTCTCATGATCCCCAAAACCTCCTTTGTCACTACGGGGAGATGTCCATATTCCTGACATGAATATTCGAAGCGATGGTTCTCCTTCGAAACCCATCCTCATCTCGAAAATCAGGATCTGACTTATCTGTTCTTGCAGTGACTTCGACTCTCACCATTCGAATTTCCGGTGGATTGACCGTGGGGTTTCCATCGGCATCAAGATATGAAAATTGGATATTCTCAATATTTTCAGCGAGCGGCTGGTTTCCCCCTCCCGTATTCTCATTTCTGAGAAGGGAAAGTTTTCCCAGGCTCAGTCCGACGCTGTAGGTGATGGCCTGAATTTTAAAGACGGGGGTTCCGGCGGCATGGCTTAAGCTCAGAGGTCGATCAAGCGTAAGGGTTTCGCCTGATCTCGATTGAACGGTGTTGCTTTCGATGCCTCCGATCGATATAAACCGGTGAGCCGCCCCATCAAACCGGTCCGTGGCATAATTGAGAGTAATATTATTCCCGGAGGCGGAAGACACGAAGATCGGGTCTCCGTTGTCTCGTCTGATCTGTATAAACCCTCCGACGATGGTTAGGATGTCCGGGGCCGCAGTAATGGGTTGAGTAAAACCGTTTACACCTCCGTAAAGACTTAAAACATCCTGGATATTGCCGAACCCGGCCATTCGAATTTCTCTCATCATTCTGTTGATGGCGACCCTGACATTTTGTTGCATATCGACGACCTGTTCCTGAACGGTGTAGGTCTTTTGCTGTCCGATGAAGGTCTGGTATAATGCGGCAATGAGGAGTGCGCTTATGACCAGCGCAACAAGAAGTTCAATGATGGTGACGCCATGTTTATTGTTGAGTGGCATATTCCCGTGCATTTATTCTCTCATTGCGACCTGGCGGTAGAAAAAGAGATCCGATGATCCACCCCGTCATTCCAGGTCACTATGTAGTCTATCCTGAGGTAATTCCCATTGGGATCATTGACGGTTGTGACCTGATAAGATCTATCGAAGGTCATCCCTTTGATCACCTCAGCGCCCTCTGAGTGATTTCCCGCACTCAGGGCGGGATCGTGGTAAGAGACATTTTTCAAAAATTCCATTCTGTCCTGAGCCACGTAAGTGGCCTGCATTAAATTCTGGCTGAAAAAATTCCCCCGAACCGAGGTCGTCTGCAACGCGGCAATGGCAAGCAGTCCGATGGCTAAAATAACGAGCCCGACAAGAATTTCGAGCAGTGAAAACCCTTTGTTATTCAATTCTTATTCTCCCTGTTGCAGACGGGATGACGATTCTCTTCTCCGATCCCTTTGAATTTCTTAATGTCACACTCCCGGAAGATGAGGTGGCATTGGTATTGAATTGGGCTCTTTGTCCGGGGAGGGTATTGCTAATAATAGCAATGCCGGCAGGCAGCGCCTGTACCGATCCATCGTTGGTCCATCCTCCTGAATTCCGCTGAAGGATATAAGCATTCGGACCGAATCCGCCTAAATCTTCAGCGTTCAAGCTGACCCGGTATTGAAAATTATTAGAAACCGCTTTCATCTGCGCTGTTCTCATCGTTGAGACGATATCTCGAGTGGCCCCCCTTAAACGGTAATGGGGGAGCCATGCCCCGATATTGGGAGCTATCAAGACGGCTCCGATAGCAATAATTACCATCACGATGACCAATTCGAGGAGCGTAACACCTTTTTTATTGATGTTGTGCATAAGCAGTCTCCTTTTCATAAAGGATTCACAGCAAATAGTGTGCCACTTATTTTAATATTCGTAACACCACGATAATATTATGGAATTATCTGTTTTGATTTTTTTAAAAAATTTAATATTTTGACAATTTTCTCTTAAATTTTAACCAAACTATGAATTTTTTTCATGGAGTGAATAGCAGAAAATAATTGAATGGTTTTGGCCTGTCAGAAATCCGCTGCATAGCAGATTTTATAAAAAACCCCGAGGGGGCTCGACTCGCTGAGGCTTCTAACGAGATTTATTGAGGCGTTTTGATATCAATCGATATTATATATTTCTGATGACTCTTTGCCCCTTCGGGATCGGATGCTTCGATTTCAATGGTGTGAGTTCCTTTCCCCTCTTTTCCGATCTCCCAGCGTATCAGTCCCGTCTTTTTGTCGATCTCCATTCCTTTGGGGGCTGATTTGAGGGTAAAGGCCACGGGATCATGATCCGGGTCGTCGGCTTTGACCTGGTAGCGGTAGGCTGCTCCTTCTGTGGACGTCGGAGGGGATGAGATGATGAGGGGAGGACTATTGGATACGATAACCGGATTCGATTTTTTCGGAAGGCCTAATGCTTCCTGGTCGTTCGGGGTTACCGTAACGGCTATGGAATCGCCCTTTTTAAATCGAGTCCGTTCCAGTATCTCTTTTCTTTCCTCTGGCAACACCATCCCGTTTCTTTCCCATTTGTAATCGAAATAGATAAAATCCCCATCGGGATCAAATCCCTGAACCACCGCTTTTAAATCCTCCCTGGCAGAGGCCACCGGAGGCTCTATTTTGACTTCCTGTATCAGCGGCGGAGAATTCAGGACCTCGACCGGAGCGGATAGAAAAGGCGTTCCTTCCACTTTCCCGTCAGATGGGGTGACCCTTATACGGATGAGGTCCCCCTTTTTAAACGTCCCGCTTTTTAACACATTCCCGTTCTCTCCGATCATCTCGGCATCATTTTGAATCCATTGGTAATGGTAGGAAACGGCATCCTGGTCCGGATCCGTCCCCTGAACGATCACGCCAAGGTCCTTTTCCCGTTTCGGTTTCTCCGGTAAAATGATCACCGATGTGATCACAGGCGGGGAATTGGTTTTCATTTCGGGGGCATCCCCCCCGGATCGTCCGCATGAGGATATTCCGGGGAGAAGGGTAAGCATTAAAAGGAGGGGGAATATTTTTATAGGCATTCTTGTCTCCTCCCGGTATTTTATACTCCCGAATAAATAAAATGTCAAAACAAAAAAATCATCCCCTCCCCCGTTGATGGGGGAGGGCGAGAGTGGGGGTGGACCATTTGTGTTCCTTTTTTTGCAGCAATAAGGTTAACTCTCTACGATCCCATAATCCTTGATCTTATAGAGGAGGGCCCGGTGGCTGATCTCCAGCAGGCGGGCGGCCTGGGTATGATTTCCCTTCGTCTTTTTCAATGCCTTTTTGATGAGACTCATCTCCATGAACCTCGATGTTTTCTTAATCGAATATTCCTCCTCAACTATGGGAACCACCGGAACATCGTTCTGAAAATTCTGAATCCCCAAAGGCAAATATTCCAGGTCTATTTTTTCTTCGTCCGTCAGAACCAGAGCCCGTTCGATCGTATTTTCCAATTCCCTCACATTTCCGGACCATTTATAGTTCATCAATGACTCCAGAGCCTTAGGATCAACGTCTTTGACCTGTTTGTTCAGGACCTGGTTATACTTGTTAATAAAATGCCGGACAAGCAGGGGGATATCCTCCTTCCTTTCCCGCAGCGGCGGAAGATTAAGATGGAGCACATTTAAACGGTAGAAGAGGTCCTCCCTGAATCTTCCCTCGTTTACCTCCCGGACAAGATCCTTGACCGTTGCCGCAACGATTCTGACATCGATTCGGATTGACTTCGATTCCCCTACCCTCCGGATCTCCCCGTCCTGAAGCACCCGCAAAAGCTTCACCTGAAGCTGAGAGGGCAGTTCTCCTATCTCGTCCAGAAAGATGGTTCCCTCATCGGCTTCCTCAAAAAGGCCCTTTTTCGTTCGAATGGCATCGGTAAAGGCCCCCTTCACATGGCCAAACAGCTCGCTTTCGAGGAGATTCTCGGGGATGGCGCCGCAATTAACCGGAACGAAAAGCATTTTCTCCCGATCGCTGCTATAGTGGAGGGCCCTGGCAACTAATTCTTTGCCCGTTCCGCTTTCTCCTGTGATGAGGATGGTCGATTTATAGGGGGCCACTTTCCTTATAATCTCAAACAATTTGATCATCTTCTCATTTTTACTCACGATGTTCTCAAAGCTATATTCCTTTCGGACTTCCCTCTTCAGCAGTTCGTTTTCTTTTCTGAGCCTTTCCCTCTCTTCTGCTTTTTTCAGAGTGAGAATAATCTCGTCCGGCCGGAATGGTTTTGAGATGTAATCGTAGGCTCCCAACTTCATGGCCTCGATGGCGGTATCCACGGTTCCATAGGCCGACATCATGATGATCGGAGACTCTTCTCCCCTCTTCTTGGATTCCTGCAAAAATTCGAGCCCATCCATCTGCGGCATCCGGATATCGCAAAGAATGTGGTCAAACGCCGAATCGAAAATCTTTTTCAACCCTTCCTCTCCATTGGCGGCGCCCTCTACCTCATAGCCTTCCTTTTTAAGGATCACCGTCAATACATTTCGAAAACTCTCTTCGTCATCTACAATCAGAATGCGTCTGGGAACCATTAATTCCTCCTCGGGTTTAGGTTTCGGCTACGAGGCCCGTTTCGTTAGAAAAAGTTTACGTTAGCCGTCTTTTAAATTTGCTCCACGCAGACGATAAATTATAGAGTTGTCTTCCAGATTTATCATACAGATCAATGAGCTTTTCACATAGTACCTTGTCAACTTTCTCACCATATAAATCTTTACTTTGTTCTAATCCCACAATAGTCTCGTTACATTCACCCATGGCATCATCGAGATATTTCTGGAAACCATGTTTTTGATGCTTTTTGGCATACCCTTCGGCAATCAATCTTGGGACAGCCTTGACAGAACGTCTAAGCTGGTTTTTTAGGTCATTTTTTTCAATATCAGGGATATTTGGAATAATCTTTGTCATTACTTCAATACATCCTTGATAGGTTCCTTGATAAACTTCCAAATCCCGGAAACTTGTTATCTTTTTCATTTTACGTAACCGTTACCGAATGACGAAACGGGCTTCGTAACCGTTAATCGATTTGGTTCTTCATGTCGTGACCGGAAAATATATCTCAAACGCCGTCCCTTTGTCTGCTTCGCTCCTGACCTTGATCTCTCCTCCCAGGGATTCAATAATCCGGAGCGAAATCGATAACCCAAGCCCTGTGCCCCGGTCAGGATCTTTTGTCGTAAAGAAAGGGTCAAATATTTTCTCCATGTCCTCTTTCAGGATTCCCGTCCCCGTATCCGATATGGTCACCTTGATCAACCGGTCGCCCCGTGTAAACTTTGCAAACCCTGTTAATAAAGACCTGGTTTTTACCCCACCCATTCTGTATGGGATGAAGATCTTATCTATTCCGTCTCCGTCATAGGCAGGGGAGCTTTCTATCGTGGTAAAAAGAGGATTGGGGCTTCGAAGGTGGGAATAATCGGTCTCCAGGGGATCATCTTTGCGCCTCGGCAAATAGGCCTGGTCAAAATAGTTTTTTTCCCCCGTTCCCACCACATAATCCTCCGTCCCGATGCCTAACACCCCTCCCCGGGGCATGGCATCGATTGCATTGAGGATGATATTGATAAAAACCTGGGAAAGCTGGGATTCATCTCCCTTGATCATGGGAAGATCGGGCTGAAGATGGAGGCGAGTCTCGATATCTTTAAACCCTTTCTGATAGGAAAGCAACGAAAGGGCATCCTCAATGACCTTGTTGACTTTGACTTCTTGAATTTCCAGCCTGGAGGGTCTTGCAAAATTGAGCAATTCCTTCACGATCCGGTTGATCCTCTCAATCTCTTTCTCGATCCTTTTTAAATAATCCCGTGTCTCATCATGGGTCACATCCTCCCGGGCCAGGATACTGGTATAACCCAGAATGGAGCCCAGCGGGTTGCCGACTTCGTGAGCGACCCCTGCGGCAAACCTCCCGATCGAGGCGAGTTTCTCTGTCCGGATCAGCTCCTCCTGCGCCTGTTTCAGCTTTTCGTTGGCCAGTTCGAGGGAGTCCAGATGAATTTTTATATTTTCCTGGTTTTCTTTTAAGCGTTCGATCATCCTGTTGAACGATGTGACCAGTTGCCCGATCTCATTCGTTGAGTTTACCTCAATCGTTTGATTAAAATCCCCCTGGCTGATCTTCTGAGTCAGCCGGACCAGGTCCTTCAGGGGCCTGACGAGCACCCGTGAGAGCAAGAAGCTTCCGAACACGACCAGGACCATGGAGTCCAGGATGATTAAAACGAGAAACATCTTTTGATAATCCAATAAGCGTCTCATCACATCTCCGGTGGGCACTTCCATCAAAATGCCCCCCGCTATCTTTCCCCTGATCCATAGGGGGGAGGCGAGTGACAGTTTTTTATATTCCGATGCCAGAAGACCCCCCTCTTTTTCAAACTCTGTTTGAATGCTCGCTGTTTCCATGGCATATTTCAGCAGGGCAGAATCGTAGCTCTTTTCCATCCGGTCGGAGTTCGGGCTTGCGATGACTCTCCTTTCCCGGTCGGTAACCACCAACTCGTAGAAATTTCGATCTTTCCCGTAGACCTGGATGAAATCCTGTATCTCCATGCTCAGGGACGAAGCGTTTAACCCCTGCTTCCCCTTCTCCCGCAGAATAAAGTCCACGATCGTTTGAAAATCCTGAACCATGCCCTCACAGCTCCTGATCTTCGATTGAATGATGTTTTTTTCATTGGCCCTAAAGGTGGTAAATCCGATCAGGAAAATGGCGGCTAACATCAGAAGGGAGATGTTGACAACCACCTCCGTCCTGAGGGTGAGATTTAATCGTTTAAAAAGCCAGGATGGTTTCCCCATAAAGTTTATCGTATAAAGGTAACGGTAACGAGGCCCGCATCGTTTAGAGAAGGCTACGTTTATCGTCTTTTGAATCCACTCCATGCAGATGACAAGTTATAGAGCTGTCTTCCGGATTTATCATACAAATCAATTAACTCTTCATATAAATTTCTATCTACACTCGCCCCATATAAATCCTTACATTGTTCCAATCCAACAATCGTTTCGTTACATTCCCCCATGGCATCGTCGAGATATTTCTGAAATCCACGTCTTTGGTGCCTTTTGGCATAACCTTCAGCAATCAATCTGGGGATAGCTTTGACCGAGCGTCTAAGTTGGCCTTTCAGGTCATTGTTTTCAATATCAGGGATATTTGGAATAATCTTTGTCATTACTTCAATACATCCCTGATAGGTGCCCTGATAAACTTCCAAATATCCCGAAAACTTGTTATCCTTTTCATTTTACGTAACCGTTACCGATTTACGAAACGGGCTTCGTTGCCCTTACCTTTACCTGTTAAAATAAAGGTACCACCTTATCAATTCTTCCCCGATAAAAAGCGAAATGACGGCCCCCATGGATAAAAAGGGCCCGAAGGGGATGGCGTATTTAAAATCTTTCCCCTTGATGAGCATGACGGCAATGCCGATGATGGATCCGATGAATGAGCTTAAGAGAATGGTCAGGATCACGGATTTCCAGCCCAGGAAAGACCCGATCATGGCCAGAAGTTTCACATCCCCTCCCCCCATCCCTTCTCTTTTGAACAGCCACTGGTAGCCCGCGGCCACCAAAAAAAGGCTTCCCCCTCCCGCAATCGCACCGATCAAAGAGGTCGAGAAAGTGATCGGAGAAATACTCAGCGACCCCAGGAGTCCGATCACAATACCCGGAAGACTGATCACATCCGGAATGATCTGATGGTAAAGGTCGATGACGGTAATAACGATGAGGGCGGCGACAAAAAAGAAGTAAAATAAATAATTGAGAGAAAATCCGAATTTGACGAAAACGAGAAGCGAACCTAAAGCAGTGATTCCTTCAACGAGGGGATATTGCAGGGAGATCGAGACCCCGCAATACCGGCATTTTCCCTCCAACAATAGATAACTGATCAACGGAATATTATCATAAAATCGAATCGGGGTCTTGCACTCGGGACAGTGAGATCCCGGCCTCACAATGGATTCTTCTTTAGGGAGCCTGTGAATGCACACATTCAAAAAACTCCCCACCACCGCCCCAAAAAGAATAGAAGCAAAGGTCAGCATATAAGTATCCCATCCTCGAATTTTAAGGCTTCATGTCAATCCCAGGTGAAGCCTGATAGCGTTTTCAATACTCTTTACCTCAGAGGATTTGAGCGCCCCGATGTGTTTGATGATTCTTGATCTGTCGATAGTCCGGATCTGGTCAGCTTTAACCTTTGAGTCCTTAGGAAGATCTGCGGTTCCTGAAGGTAAAAACACCTCAAACGGGTAGGTTTGATCAACATTCTTTGAAGTAATGGGAAGAATGGTCACCGTAGCCGAAAATAGATTATTTTTATCATTCGACATGATAACGACAGGTCTCGTCTTAGAAATTTCTTTTCCCAAAACCGGGTCCAAAGCCGCAAGATAAATGTCTCCTCTCCTAATATTCATCCCACCCCTCCATATCGACACATTCAAATTCTCGCGCAAAAGTTAAGCTTTCATTTCTTCTTACTTTGTACCCCTCTTCAAGTTCTTTTTCTATTCTTTCCCGTTGAAGATCCTTAACTTTTTGTCTTAACGCTTCAGCAATAAAGGAACTTCTTTTTCTGGATGGAGTCAATTTTTCAATTTCGTCTGCCAATTCTTTTGGAATTGTTATGTTCATTCTAACAACACTCACAATACACCTCCAAAACTTATATTTAAGGCACACTTATCATGGCCTAAATAATGTGTCATGTCAAACTATATTTTAAATTTTTAAAGTTAAATCAATTGATTACAAATTTTTAATTTTCTCTTACCAACATTCCAACATTCCATTATTCCAATTTTTATCTCTGTAGGTCCTGGACCATCCATCGCAAGTCTTCCACTCTTGTTTTCGCCTGCGGCGCCGCCTCAATTCCTCTCGTATAATAATAGATAGCCTTCTCCCGGTCCCCCAGCCTGCTGGCATAGATGTTCCCCATCTCTTCGTAGGGGTTGATGATATGGGGGGATAATTCGGAAGATTTATTCAGCTCCGAAATCGCTGCCCGATATTGCCCCGTTTCTTTATGGATCATTGCCAGCCGGAACCGGAGATTAGCAGAATTCTGTGGACTTTTATCAATCAGATAGTCTATTATTTTTTTTGCTTCATCGTATTTTTTTTCCCTCTGGTGGATCACGGACAGGTTAATCTTGATCGAGTCATTATCCGGCCTTAGCCGGATTGCTGTCAGAAGTTCGTTGACCGCCCTCTCATACTCCCCTAGTCTTCCATAAACGATGCCCTTGTTGTTTCTGGATTGATAATCGTAAGGTAATATTTCAACGGCTTTTTCAAGATACTTCAATGCGTCCTGGTCCATCCCCAATTCCATATAGACCACCCCCATCAGCGCATTGGCCGTATTGCTCTCCGGATGCTTTTCTACCGCATCGGCCCACAGGGTATAACTGTTCTCCCAGATCGTGTTCTGCCGTACGGTCATGAAGGAGTAACCAACCAGTAGAAACAGGAATATTGCGACCGAAAGCAATTTAAAGAACCCTTCTGAAAATCGTTTCTGCCGGTAGACATAGAAGCGGTCAAACAAAATACCCAACAAAAAGGCATAGGAAAAGGAGGCAATAAAAACATACCGGTCAGCCAGAAGCGTACTGATGGGTATGATATTCAGGTATGGCAGGAGAGTGGCGAGAAAGAAAAAGAAGGAGAAGAATATGACTTTAGTCTTTCGAAGTGAAATCAGGCTAATTACCAATAGGGAGAGGATGACGATAATCAAAACGATATTTTTAAGACAAAGTATTGGAAGACTGATCTGGATGGTATAGGCCGCCGAAAAGTTAATGGTACTAATCAGAAGCTTGATATAGCTCAGAAATGCATAGACCGTGATAAGGACATTGCTTAAAATGTTTTCTCCCCGGTAGGCCTTGATTCCCCCGGATTCAATCATTACCTTCATCAAAATAAAAATGAATACTGCTGAAATGATTAAAGAAACAGAGCAAAAAAGCCAGTGTCGTTTCAGGTACTCAAAGATCTTTTCCTTTCCCATGGCGATTTCATAAACCATGATGACCCCGGGAAAGACAACGGCGGATGGCTTTGAGAGTGTGGCTAAAAGGATGGAAAAAAGGACAAGTCCTAAAAATATAAGCCTCCTTCTCTCTTCCCTTTCTTTTCCTCTCATGTAAAGATAGAAGGCAAGAAAGAAGAAGAATCCCTGGAGCACCTCTTTTCTTGCAGACAGCCAGGTTACCGCCTCTACATGGACAGGATGAGCCGCAAAGAGAAGGCTTCCAAACAGGGCCACCCTGAAATGAGAATCCGGCGACGCCCTATCTCTCAAATGGGAGGATAAGATTCGGAGAGTGAAAAAAACCATGATGCAGGTAACCATGTAAAACAAAATATTCGTGATCCGATACCCCATCGGATTAAGCTTCCAGAAGTGAAAATCAACCGCATAACTCAAAACCCGAACGGGCTGATAGGTCGAAGCTCTCTTTGGAGTAAATAGTTCCCTGATATTCTCCCGTTCCAAGCTTCGTATTTTTTGGTTTTTTAAAATTAACCCCGGATCATCCCAATTCACAAAATGGTTTTTGAGGGAATTGAAGTAAATTCCAAAAGTTAGGATAGCAATTCCAAGTATAACTGCGAAATAGAAAACCCTTTGTTTTTGTGCGGGCCCTCTGTTCAAGGAACGGCCTGCTGCTTGAGATGCCCCTTCCCGATTGATGTCTGCAATTCCAGATTCCATCTCTTTTGTCTCAATATGCAATTTTTTCTCCTCAAACCGACCTCGTTTGCAGGTGGCGTAGACTATTCTTAATCAAGTGAAAAGCCAAAGTAATATCTGCCAGACGGATGACCAGGAGATCCCATGGGTGGTAACCTGTAATCCGACAATAGACTCTTAAAGCAAACCCCCACGCGATTAAGTAAGCTGTGCTTGAAGCAATGGCCGCTCCGATGATACCCCACCGGGGAATTAGAAGAATATCCAAGAACACGGTAAGCAGCATTGCAACCCCTGAGGTATAGGATTTGATGGTGGGATATCCTCTCACCGATAAGTCGTTGATGAAATTCTTCCATAACCCAAGTGCCCAAATTCCAGGTAGCAACAGCAATAGAGGGTAATAGGATGCCGAGAATACGTCTCCGAAGAGGAGCTTGATCAACCCGCTTCCCACCAACGCCAGAACCAGTGCACCCAATGCAAGAATCGCAGAAGAAAGACGATTGATTATCCCCACCATCCGGTTCACTTCCCCTTCAGGACCAGTGGCCACCCTGTGCATCAGGGAAGTTCCTAAAGCCCCTGGAATCAGCCAAAGCCATTCTCCCATGGCCACCCCCACGGAATAGAGCCCCACCGAGGCCGATCCGAGGAAGAATGCTACCAGATACATGTCAAATCGGAGGTTCAAAGTCTGAAACACGCTTCCAACATGTAATTTCAATCCGTACGTAACAAGAGGTTTCCAGCCTGAGATGGAAAAAATCGGCCACGAGGTCACAAGATTCCAACGGACCCCAAGAACGAAAATGAGAAGGGTCAAGAGAACGGTGCTTAACCATAGCCCTATTAGGACCCCTTTCAGATGTAAACCGGCTATGAAGACCGCCCCTATCAATGCGAGGTTGAGAAATGCACCGATCATCCCCAACAAACCTTCTTCAACGATTCTTCCGGACACACGTATGAGACTGCGAAGAAAGAGCGTTGTCTGCACCATGGGAATCGTTGATGCCATGAGGATGAGAAACGGCAAGAGACGAGTTGGGATCACATCATTCGATACAAGTGTAAAGATAGCACTTGCAAATACCATCCCAATAAAACCCAATAGAATTCCAAGCCCAATCGATATATTGGCAAGGTTGCAAAAATCTCTGGAGTTTCTTGCACCGTAATGGATAATTGCGATCTCCACACCCAGGGTTAAAAACAGTGCGACCTGCCCTAACACTAGCGACACGATCGTGAGTACCCCTTTCCCTTCGGGTCCAAGAAAACGTGCAATGAGGATACTTGTAAGAAGACTGACCAAGGTTGTCAGAGCAGATGTGACAAACCTGCCCATCACATCTACATAAAAAGGTCTTTTAAGCATCATTCCCTTCTTAATCCTGGGAATTGCGTTCATAGAGCACCGCCATCCAAGAAGGATATTTTGGCAAAGGTAGTGCCCGTGACGGAATTTCTAAAAGAAGCCGGGTTATACTGTTGTAATGATTTAAACAATGTTCCGTATTCCCACACTGGGGACACAGGCTCCGTCCAGGCTTAACCTTCGCATACCCCCCGAATATCTGAGCCAACATAACCAAAAAACGAGGAAGTCTCTTCTTAGCTGGTCCAAATTTTTTTATCATGCAAACATGAAATAACCCTTTAAATAAAGAATACATTTCAGATTCTTCAAACGATTTTGTATGGTATGATCCGTGAAACACACACCCGCAATCTCCACACCTTACTTGTTCCCTTTCCAATACTTCCCTCCATGGGACAGTGAGAAGAATGATTTTCCTCGAGACCCTCGCCATTTCCCTCAAAGCTTGTTTACGAGCGGATTCGCTCAAGTGTTCTATGAGTTCTGCGGAAACAACGGCATCAAAAGTCTTATTCCCTAAAGGTAAAAAGCGCGCATCCCCTTGGATTGGCTGAACATGAGGTTGTTTCACTTGAAGCAATGGTGAAAGGGCAAAGTCGATTGCAACAATGTTCGAAATATTGGGTGCCAATGCCTTCGTAATGATTCCGGCACCGCATCCGACATCTATAACAGACTTGATCCCAGGGGGTAGAAGTTCTACAGTCATTTTTGCTCGATTTCGTTGAACTTCATTCCAATAATTCTCAGCCCAGATAGAGGGCCTGTCGTAGTATTTGTGCTGGAAAGTTTCTTTCAATTTCATTCAATTCCTCTTTACATAATTACACTGTTTCTTAATCCCTAACGCCTGGAAAATATAGGAATTTGATTTTGGAAGATTCTATATATTTTTCTAATTTTCTTATCCTATTTTCGATCCCAGAAAACGACATCACAAGAATTCCTTCAGGGTGCAAGGAGATTATCTCATCCACTGGTTTGAGTTTGACTCCAAACAATTCTTTCGGGTATGATGTTTCTCCATCTTCAATAATTCCTACCAATTTAAGATCCATTCCTTGGATCGTCATATATGCAATTTCAACTTCGTCACTGGTTCCGTAGAATGCGACTCGGCGGACACCAGCGCTCTGCATCTCGAGAAGTTTAACCATGATCTGGTCCTTCATCCATACATAATGGTTCACGGCCCGACGCATTATTTCAGCGGTGAGCCTGTCTTTTTCTGACAGTCCTCTTTTTGTCAGATAATATTCTGTCCTGTGCCTGTTCTCATTCCGTACTTGAATCCATCCTCTTTCGATCATGCGTCTCAAGCATGTATTGGTTGCGCCAAGAGCCATTCCAGATCTTATGGCCAATTTCCGCTGGGAAACGATAGGGGTATTTTCAAGTTCCACCAATAAACTTAATTCTCTCAATTGAGGGAGAGGGCCAAAAACTTGAAAATTGCTCATAACCTTCCCGCCATTTTTGCTATTTTATCCAATTGGTGTCTATTTCCTTCACAAAAATGAATCGCATACTCGATGAAGCTAAATTTATCTTAATGTTTCTAAAAGATTTTCGATTTCAGCAACTTTCGATTCCCAGCTAAATTTATCAGAGGCTAAACGAAAACCACGGAGCCCCATGTTACCTCTACCTTCCTGGTCCTGAATCATTTCGTAAAGGGCTTTTTGAACTTCTCCCGAATCTTCGGGTTCCACTAAACGGCCTATCCCTTCTTTTTCAATGAATTCTAAACCTTCAACCCTGGATGCCAATATGGGTTTTCCGCAGGCCATATATTCATAAAGCTTAAGCGGAGAAAAGCCTGATGCAAGTTTTCGCTTGAGAAGAATACAAATGTCTGCCGCATTGATATAGAGAGGGATCTTCGAGTATTCAACCATTCCTGTCATGAGAAAATGCTCCGAAATATTTCGCATTTTGATTTCAGCCTCTATTTCCCTTTTCAACATTCCGTCTCCAACAATTAAAAATTTAAGGTCTTTAAACAACTTGATCAACTCAGGGGCGGCTTGGATCAAGTATTCGATCCCTTGCCATGGAGCTAAGTTTCCGACAAAGATCACAACAACATCATTCTCCCGAATCCCTAAGTTTCTCCGTGCAGTGTTAATCAAAGCAGGGTCATGAACCGGATGGAATAATTTAAGGTTAACCCCATTACTGATGACGGCCACTTTTACAGGTTGGCATCCGTGGTGTGAGATCAGATATGAAGCAATCTGGGGAGTAACCGCTATCACTTTATCTGAACATCTTCCCGCAAGATGCTCCGCTTTTTTAATCGCAGCGACGAGGATGGTCCCTAGAGTCGATTTTCTGTATAATTTATGTTCCTCGCTTGCCAATCCATTTATTTCATATACAATCCGTTTTTTAAAAAGAACCCGGGGAAATATGGCCATGGTTGCTGCGTGATAGTCCCGTGCATAAATGATATCGTAATTCGACACCTTTCTGAAAAGATAAAAAAGGAGAAAAAATAGGGAGACCATCATAGAATGCCTGTTGGCCCATCTTCTTATCCAATTATTTTTTAAAACAGGATAAAGAAAAGGGTTGAGGTTCCAGAAAGCATCTGCTCCATCAAATGGGGCTGACGCTCTGGCAATCAAACCGATTTTATGTCCCCGTTCTTTAAGCCCATTGATTGTTTCCTTAATGTGAACGACCGAACCCTTATGAAGAGATATGTTTTCTAAAGTAATGTAAAGGATTTTCATCTGCCTCTTTGCTTCTGGCTTATTCTTCGAGACCGTTCGTTCCCTGAACATTAAAAAGAAAAAAATGAATATTAGTCAAATGCCTTTTCATAAATGCTAATGATCCTTGCCGTATTCCTTTTCTCTTCCGCCCGATCTTCAATGATTTGAATGTTCTTTTTGCTCGCCTCTGTCCTTAACGAAATGTTTTTAGCAGCATCTATAATTTTATTTGCGAGAAATACCTCATCCTCCAACGGAACCAAATATCCATTCTGACCATCCAAAATCCATGTTTGATTAGAAATTATATCTGTCACAATAGGAAAGGCTCCTGATGCCATGGCTTCCAGTAATGAAACAGAAGTGCCATCTGACTTCGAGGTGGATACGTAAATATCAGCGCCTTCCAAGAGGCCTGACATTTCTTCGTGGGGAACTTTACCTAGAAAGGAAAGATAAGGGGTTATAGCTAAATCCTTCGCCTGGTTTTCCAGGCCCGGTTTTTCCGGACCCTCCCCTGCTATCACGAATCTCCATTTTGAATTATTTTTAATCACGTGCGGAATGGATCGAACAAGCAGAGAAACATTGTAAAGAGAGTGGAGGTTCCTATTACTAATGACAGTAAAAGAATGATCCTTGCCGTCAAATTTTCGATTTCTTCCAACCTGAAGGAAAGAACTGTCAACAGCCATGGGAAAGGCCGATATTTTCCCTTCCTCAATTCCCCATTCTTCAATCTCTTCCTTCATAGAAGCCGAAACGCAGTGAACATGTTTGCCCCTTCTGCATACAAAAAGAAAGAGTCTCCTGAATATTGTCGATCTCTCCGCGGCCATCCGGTGGTCGGAACCATGAACCGTAACAACAAGCGGCTTTTGTAGCAACCATCCAGTTAGCGCCCCAATCAACCCTATGGGTATCGCCCAGTGAGCATGGATGAGGTCGCACTTATTTTTTAGGGAGGCATAAACGGTTACAACAAATCCTGTCAGGTAATAGAGAAGCATTCGAATATAAGGGACCTTTTTGTATTGAATCAAGGGTCTATTTTTAGATAAAAACGGAAACCGATATATCCGGATACCATTTTGTTTTTCATATGATGGGCTTTTATTATAAATTTTTGGTGTAACTATAGAAATCTGATATCCCTCTTCTCTAAGTGAGAGGACTATTTTCTGAATAAAAATACCCCTGTAAGAAGTATCGAAGTCCGGATAAGCCCCGGTCAAAAACAGAATAGATTTTTTATTCATTAATCTCGTTTGCCTGGAATCCTTCCGTGATATATTTTTTCAAATCCATATTTTCTTTTTGGACGCGGAGGATTTCTTTTCGGATTGAAACAATCTGAAGTGCTATAAATCCGAAGGATAGAATCTGTATTCCTCCCAGAATCAATAAAATAACAAACGTTATGAGTGGTCTTCCTGGAGTTAAACCTCCCGTAAATCTGAGGTAGGCTACATAGAGACCCATCAGCACTCCAATGCCAAGGGTCAACAGGCCAAGAAAACCGAAAATCATCATAGGCTTCTCGAAAGCTGAAAAGATGAGGTGCGAAACGGCGGTCTTTTTGAATTTGAATTTTGATCTCCCCTTTTTTCTGCCCGTGAGTATTGCCGGGAATTCTTTTGGGCGATATCCAAGGGCTACTGCTTTTGAAAGGATTTCGAGGTGTATCTCTTTGCCGTCGGACTCCAGCTCGAGTGAATCGAGGACCTTCCGGCGATAGGCCCTAAAGATGCCTGTGGAAGTGTAGATCCTGCTGGGCATGGCAAAACGAAGAATTTTGTTTCCCATTTTACTGATCCATAACCGAAGGAAGGGCACATTTTCGACGCCCCCCCCCGGCATATAGGGGGAGCCGAGAACAAAATCAATTTGAGAGTCTTCTTTCATTATCTTTACGAGATCAATGATATAATGGGGATCGTAACTCAGATCAGCGTCTATTGAAACGACGATTTTCCCTTTCGACTCCTGGAATCCTTTCCTCAACGCCATTCCGCGGCCAACATTTCTTGGATAAGAGACGATATTAATCTTCTTATTCTGGGCGGAAATCCTTTCTAAAACCTGCAGGGTATTGTCCGTACTCCCATCATTGACCGCAACAATTTCGTAATTTCCCTGAAAAGAACCCAGCGACTCCTCCACCCTCACAAGGGTATGCTCCGCGTTTTCAGCTTCATTGAACATGGGGATGATAATGGAAAGATCCATGGTTTTAAAAAACCCGGAATAATGGAATATTGGAATCATGGAATGTTGAAAAGGCCAAGAAAAAAGACTTGTTAATCCATTATTTCACCATTCCAATAATCCAACCTTTCTATCTCTTTGTTTCCTGTTTTTTGGCAAGTTTTGTAAATTAAAGGATAAATTCTGATCACCGTTCATTTACCGAACATCATACCGAAAAAAATAAAATCAAATAACTAATTGATTTTATTTTATAAATTCAAAATTAAAGGAACGGAAGAGGAAAAATGACAAATACTAAAGGTATGAAATAGCAAATAATATGCCATTTTTGAGGAATATTATATAAAGAAGCCAGGAACTCAGGAGAATTCTTCAGGAAGAGCAACAGATCCCAAAAGGATTACCTTTGAGATCTGCTCTCTATAGAGTTGGTTCAGGATTTCCAGGTAACGGTTTATCGCCTCTTTCTGGTTTCTATTCAGTTCAGGGCTCATTTTGTATCCCAACACCCATTCCTAATTTTCTTGCCTTCATAGTACTAACTTTCTTATTATAATGATTAAACAAAAAAGCAAGACAAATCATCATCTTGCTTTTAAAAGAAGTGGTTAGGATGTCAGGGTTAGGCTCAGGTTTAGCCCATTTTTTTAACCTGTAACCTGAAACATGCAACCTGTGACTTGTTTTTATCCATCATTCCACTATGCCATTATTCCAGTATTGTTTACTTGGCCCATTTATCGGCAGGAGTTTTATTCCCCAGGTGGTCAATAAATAAACTCCCATCGGCTAATTGTCTGGCCAAGCGAGGCCTAGCTTCCCCGGTAAAAGCATTTGCGCCTGTATTAATTAACAATATATCATAATCTCCAGCCGCTCCCGGCACTCCCCAGGTATTTCGAAGCTCTGCTATGTCAACGGAATAACTACCACGCTCAGCCCTTCGCATCTCCTGGGCAGCTCTAAACTGTTCCAGACCTGTTTTAGCATCTGCCCGTCGTGCCCTCACCATATAATTGCTATAGCTGGGGATTGCTATAGCGGCAAGAACACCTATAATAACGATTGTAATCAGTAATTCAACCAACGTAAGACCTTTATTGCGAAACATTTTAAACCCCGTTTTTTTCCGGTTAGCTCTTTGGCCTCAGATGCGTGGGAAAGTCAGAAGACCATCCCCAAGACCAACTAATGGATCCATCTAAATTAGCAGTTGGTGTTAATGTTAGCGTTTTACCATCTACTGTGGGGTGTATATTTTGTATTACTACTGTGATTAACCCATTTATAACTGAAACTGATAAAATTCTATCAATATTTCCTAATCCCACCCCCAGGCTATTTCTTACTTCGACAATGGTTGGGCACGTTGGCCAGAATTCTATTTCCTGGCGATACGCCGAGATAGCGCTTTTTAAAACCGCCATGGCATTCGTAACCTCGGTCATTTTAGCCTTAATCTGGTGATTCATATAGTATGGAACCGCCACTGCTGCTAATATTCCAATAATAGCAATAACGATTAACAATTCGATCAGGGTAAATCCTGAGCTGGAGTTTTTCATTTGGGTCATTATTTAAAAACCATTGGTGCCCCAAAAGCCTTTAATTTCAGGCCTTCGGGGCACCACCATCATTGATTCTGTCAAATGCCTAAATTAACGCTTCGGAACATAGGCCGGTGGCATTGCGGCAGATCCAGTCCAATTCCATACAATCGATCCATCGTCTGCAGAAGTTGGGGTAAGAATCAAATTCTCTCCATTCACTGAATTATCAATACCCTGTACTGTTGCTGTAATAACACCGACGTTGACATTCATTTGTGAGATCCTGCCTATTTGGCCTAATGCAACTCCAAGGCTGTTTCTGATCTCAACGATTGAAGGAGCACTGGGCCAGGCAACTCCCGGATTTTCCTGCATAAAAGCCGCTACTGCGCTTGCCACATTACTCATGGCATTGGTCACTTCGGTCAATTTTGCCTTGATTGTTTGCGCCTTATACATCGGGATGGCGATGGCGGCCAGGATGCCGATGATGGCGATAACGATCAACAACTCGATCAATGTAAAACCCATCTGTTTCTTCATTCTTAACATAATTTTTTTCCTCCTTTATTGTTTTTTGTAAATGGCCTTTTGTTTGTTAGTTGACACCCATAAGGGACCTCTTCACCCTAACCCATAAACGAAACCTTCTTTTGCTCACCTCCTTTTACAAATTTTTAATTGTATTTAAGCACAATCTATGCCAAATCAATAAAGACGGAAACATAAATTAAATAACTATCTATTTGTTTGATATTATGAACTTATTTTTAGATATGATTTATGAAGTTTTATTTCAGGATCCAATCCAATAATAAAAATCCATTTTCATTCACGCTTTTTGTCCGGAAAGTGACAATTTTTGCTATAAGGAGGCCGGCGATTAACGATGAACTATGGACAATGAACCATGAACAATAAGGAACCCAGGAATCCAGGAGAATTCTAACACTCAAAATCTTTTTTCATGGATTCATAGCATCGAGGCGATATACCACGCCATCCCTTTTAATTTTGGTGATCGCCAGACACTACATCTTGACACGCCTTTTTTAATTCTCTATTATAGTAGCAAGAATGTAAGAAAATCGTATTATATGATTGGCAAACATTTTTGAGGAGACAAGACCATGTCTGTAGTCAAAGTCAGGCCAAGGCGCCAGGTGACAATACCAAAAGAGATTTTCAACAAGCTCCAACTTGAAGAGGGGGATTTTATCGAGGCCAAGGCCGAAGACCAAAAAATTGTCCTCGTCCCCAAAAAGTTAGTTACTAAAACCGGTGTCATCCCGCTCAGCAAAGAGGAGCAAAAAATCCTGAAAAAGACCCAGGCTAAAATTGAAAAAATCAAACAAGATATGGCTCATTCTAAAGGGTTATCCGAAGAAGAAATTGCTTTGGCAGTGAAGGTAGGAATTATTGATCATGACCAGGCCTGGTGGTGGACCGAAGAATGGCAGAAAGGCGAGAGGGAAGCGCAAAAGGAGATAACCGAGGGTAAGCTCATGGGCCCCTTTAGCACAGTGGAGCAGTTTAAGACCGCCATCGAGGGCTAAAAACCACGCCCATGGAAATAAAACCCAGCCTCAAATTTGCTCATGACTACAAAAACCTGCCGCCTCTGCTCCGCAAAAAGACGGATGAGCAGTTGAAAATCCTTTTAGAAAACCCCCGGCACCCCTCTTTAGGACTCAAAAAGATGAAGGGCTTCCCGGACATATGGGAAGCCCGGGTTACAAAGAACTACCGCTTCACGTTCCAAATCCAGGGGAATTTTTATTTACTCCGGAGGATCGGTACCCACGACCTTCTCAAAAGGCCTTGAGATTTTCGCTTGACCGCATTTCCCCCCGTTTCAAATACTATGAAAATGCAACATTTTTGATATCGAAATTTCTGAAGATCCCTTATAAGGAAACCAGGGATTATGAACGATAAGGAAGCCAGGAATCCAGGAAATTTCTAAAACCCAAATTCTTTATTCATGGCTTCCTGAGTTTCTAATGAGAAGATTCCTAATCAGGAAAGCAGGAATCCAGGGCGAATCCTAATTGTAAATTTGATACCACTGTTGTATATTATGTTATTAGAAGTCAAGAAGTTTCTGATATTGTGGACTGTAACACCTTATAATCATTATGAAGTCATCTTTATCGGAAAAAACATTAAAGGTTTCGATTTTAATTGTAATGGTTTCGGTTACCTTCGTCATGGTCTTCGGAGCCGCTTCCTACTTTTATTTCAGTCACGGTCTTCCGAGCATTGAGAACCTTAAAAATTACAAACCGGCCACTATAACGAGATTTTATTCGGGGGATGGGGAAGTAATCGGGGAATTTTTTATTGAAAAGAGAACGGTCGTCCCCCTGGAAAAAATTCCCAACCATCTGATCCAGGCGATCGTCGCGGGTGAGGATGCGCGGTTTTTCCAGCACAAGGGCTTGGATTACTGGGCCATCTTTAGGGCGCTGGTTAAGAATCTCTTTTCCGGGGAGATGATACAGGGCGGAAGCACCATTACCCAGCAGGTGGTCAAATCCCTTCTCCTCACTCCGGAAAAGAGTTTGACAAGAAAGATACGCGAGGCCATATTGGCCTTTAAAATAGAGAAGTATCTATCCAAAGAGGAAATCCTCTACCTCTATCTTAATCAGATCTATTTTGGGCACGGCGCCTATGGAGTGGCGGCGGCCGCTGAAAATTATTTCGGGAAGCCGGTCGAGGAAATCAACGTGGCCGAGTCCGCCTTACTGGCCGGGCTCCCCCAGGCCCCAAGCAAATATTCCCCCCACACCAATCCGGAACAGGCTAAAAGGAGGCAAATCTATGTTCTGAACCGAATGGTTGAGGAAGGGCTCATCTCTCATGATGAATCGCTGAGGGCTTTGCGGACTCCGATTAAGATCACGGGAAAACACCCCCCCCATGCTGAAAAGTCGCCCCATTTTGTGGAGCATGTGAGGAAATATATTGAATCGAAATATGGGAAGGATGCGCTCTACAAAGGCGGTCTGCAGGTTTATACCACGATCGATCTTGAGACCCAGCGCCTTGCCCATGCGGCGGTTGAGTCGGGGTTAAGAGAGATTGAAAAAAGGCAGAAATATCTTTCGAGAGAATCTTCTCCGGCCGTAGAAGGAGCGCTGATCTGTTTTGACCTGGAAACAGGCCATATCCGGGCCATGGTGGGAGGAAGAAACTTTAAAAGAAGCCAGTTCAACCGCGCCACCCAAGCCCTGCGCCAGACCGGATCGGCCTTTAAGCCGATCGTCTTTGCTTCCGCTCTGGATAAGGGCTACACCCCCGCCTCCGTCATCGTCGACGCGCCGATTGTTTTCGAATTCGGAAATAAAAAATGGAAGCCCAAAAATTACGATGAAAAATTCAGCGGACCGACGACCTTGAGGAACGCCCTTGCCCAATCGGTTAATGTTGTCACAGTTAAGATTGCCCGCGATATCGGAATCGATTACATCAGGGATTATGCAAAAAACCTGGGGATCTCCGCCGGCCTTCATGATCACCTTGCCATGGCCCTGGGTTCGTCAAGCATTACCCCCTTTGAGCTGACAAAAGCCTATGCCGTCTTTGCCAATCAGGGGAAGCCATTTAAGCCGGTCTTCGTCCAAAAGGTCCTGGACCGGGAAGGGAACCTGCTCGAAGAGCATCTCCCCCTTCATCCTCAGGAGGACCCGGAACAGGTGATCAGCCCGCAGACCGCCTACCTGATGACACACCTCCTGGAGAGCGCTGTTCAGAGCGGGACGGGATGGAGGGCAAAATCGCTCGGAAGGCCCGTTGCAGGCAAGACAGGAACAACGGATCAATTTTATGATGCCTGGTTTATCGGTTATACTCCGGAACTCATCACGGGCGTCTGGGTGGGGTTTGATGAAGATAAATCCCTCGGCGAAAATGAGACCGGGGCCCGGGCGGCCGCTCCGATCTGGGTTTCGTTTATGTCAAAGGCGTTGAAGAACAGAGAAGTAAAAGATTTTCTTGTTCCCGAAGGCATTGAGTTTATGAAAGTCGATCCCAAAACGGGTCAAATGAGCCTCGCCAAGGGAGCGATTCTTGAATGTTTTAAGGAAGGAACCGGGCCGGCACGAGATATTCCGTCAAAGATAAAACCCACCACCGATTTCTTCAAATTTGAATTGAATCACTCTTTAAAAACGAATTAGGTCTGAAAAGGTTAAGATGATGAGGCCCGTATGGTTAAAAAAAGGTTACGTTTATCGTCTTATAAAACTTTAGCGGCTTGAAAATCTTTTGGGTTCAACACGGAAGGTTTAAAAAGTGTGATGAAGTTCACTCTCTCAAAGTCGGAGTCATTGGATGCCAAATTGCTAATTTTCAAGTCTTCTATAATCTGGAGAGAGAGTGCATCATTAGAAAGAAATCCATATCGCTTTTTCATTTGTTGGCTTCTCTCCAATGTTTCCATGTTTGGAGACAAAATGTTCAGATTGAATAAGGATATCTTTCCAAGAACTTAGAGCTGTCTGGATTTAATTTTGACTCTTTAGAAAAATGATAAATGAAAATATTGGCGTCAATGAAAACCGAAGATCCATCTCTCAGGCCAGAGAGTAACATGTTAGGCCTCTTCGGGTAAAAAATCTGGTGAAAGGGCAACCTCTTCGATGGTTTCGTGATTAAGTCCGCTAAACAGACCGCTCGTTGCTCTAACTGCGCTCCCTCCCTCCTCAACGGTTATCCTTACTTTTTGATGTTCATTTAATTCCAATGGAGACAAAGGTTTTAGAATACCGCCTTCGTATATGGCTTCAATATTTCTTGACATTTCTAATCCTCCATGCTTGCCCATCCGCTTCCCCAGAAGAGTACCCGAAGCCCTTTCCGGCAATCAATGGGGATCTCCAAACGGGGCAATGGGACGGATGTGTTTATTTCTAAAATGGTGCCGAAGAAGGGACTTGAACCCCCACGGGACTTACATCCCACTAGACCCTGAATCTAGCGCGTCTACCAATTCCGCCACTTCGGCTTTTTACAACCGGGTTAAGGTTAGGGTAAGGATACCTGCTTCGTCTATGGATAATCGGTCGGGCATAAAGCCCGACACTACAAGTCTTTTTTTGAAAGTTCACATGTGATGGTCTCGTAAAAAGTCCCGATATGTCACCCTAACCTTGTGCTGAACTCGATTCAGTATCGTTTCAGGGTCTCGTAAGTTCTTGATTTTGTTAGATGCTGAAACAAGTCGGTACGACTCGAAACCGAGTCCAGCATGACGTCTTTCTTGTTTTTTGACTTTTTACGAATGTATCACATGTTACGGTGATTGAAAATCATCAAATACTATTTTATATTTTTTTACATTAAAGTCAAGTGATCAGAATGAGCGATGTTAATAAGTTAATGTAAAGGCAAAGAAGCCTGTTTTGTCTTTGGATAAATGCAATGGTTTTAATTCATTCGCCCTGACCCATTGACCTTTCACCAAACCGGCTTCCTCACCTTAGCCTTTAACCAAAAATCGTTATGGACATCATCAAAGGGATTGAAAATTTAACGAGACCCTTCAGAAACCCTGTGGTGACGCTGGGAAATTTTGACGGCATCCATCTCGGACACCGGAGAATATTTGAAAAAGTCAGGCAGGAAGCCGCCAAGATACAAGGCGAATCCGTGGTCATCACTTTTGAGCCCCATCCCTTAAAAATCCTTTACCCGGAGCAGTGCCCTCCCCTTCTCACGCCCTTTAAAAAGAAAATGATGTTGATCGAAAAGACCGGCGTGGATAAAGTCCTTTGTATCGAGTTTACCAGAGCCTTTGCAGAGATCTCGCCTTCTGAATTTGTGAGAAGTGTCCTGGTGGAGAAGGTTGGGGCGAAAAAGATTGTCGTCGGTTACAATTACCGGTTCGGCAGAAAAAAGAGCGGGAACGTGGAATCCCTGAAAGAAATCTGCGCTTCTTTCGGAATCGACGTTGAAGTCGTAGACGCCCTGATTGCCATGGATACGGCCGTCAGCAGTTCGAAAATCAGGGAACTCATCCGGGAGGGGGAGGTCGAAAAGGCTTCGGCCTTACTGGGAAGGGATTACCCGGTTATTGGGCGGGTGATCGAGGGAACCAGGAAGGGCCATGACCTCGGTTTCCCCACGGCCAACCTCGATATGACGGAAGAGCTTTATCCCAAGGCGGGTGTTTACGCCGTGAGGGCAAAATGGAAAGAACAATGCTTGAACGCCCTGGCCAATATCGGCTTCAATCCGACTTTCAATGCGAACGCCCTCTCGCTGGAAGTCCATCTCCTGGATTTTGACCGGGAGATATACGGCGATGAGATTCAGGTCTATTTCATTAAGAGGATCCGCGATGAAATTCGCTTTTCTTCCATTCAAGAACTCGTCGCCCAAATTCAAAAAGATATTGAATGGGCAAGGACAAACGTCTTTGCAGAGGGGAAGGAGTAAGGCTGCGAGGCTCGTATCGAAATCGGACCTTCGTTTTTCGGTCAGGGCTACGACGCCCGTATCGTTCATAGAAGGTTGCAGGTGACGTCTTCAAATCATAATCACACAACCGTTACCGATAACCGAAACCGGTCTCGTAACCGTTACACGTAATCTTCATTTTTTGTAACACGTTAGCGCTTTGAAAAATGAAAAAATGTGCCTTGTAGTGAAGGGCTTTATGCCCGTTAACAAACAGGAACGGTGGGATTTCGAGCCAGATATACGTCCACGAGGGCCTACATTACAGACATTTTTCAAAGCTCTAAATTGATACCATTTTTTATTAACGAATCAGCTTGCCGAACCTTCCCCACTGAATTTCGTCCCAATTCCACGGAAGCAGGATATTTAACAAACCCGGACCTGAAAAATAGATGATGAATGCCTGCCCCCTGACCTGGTTGACATTGACAAAACCCCAGAAACGGCTATCCTGGCTATTGTCACGGTTATCCCCGAGGACAAAAAGGTGCTCTTTCGGAACCACCACGCGCTCAAAGGGGCCGACCGGGCCGAGGCTTCTCATCCATTCGTTTTTCCGGTCGTAATATCCCCAGGGATCATCGATTTGCTTTCCGTTGATATAGACTTTATTTCCCTCGATGTCGACCCGGTCCCCTTCGACTCCGATGACCCTCTTGATGAAATCCTTGGAAGGATCTTTGGGAAAGATAAATACGATGACATCTCCTCTTTTTGGAGTTCGGAATTGACCCAGCTTCTGGCCGGTGAAGGGAATTTTAATCCCATAGATAAATTTGCTGACAAGGATATGGTCTCCCACGTGGAGGGTGGGCTCCATCGAACTGGAGGGGATTTTGAAAGCCTGAACCACAAAGGTTCGAATAAAGAGTGCGATTAATATCGCAATGAGTATCGGTTCTAAATATTCTTTAATAAATTTACGCTTATTCATGGTTTTGCCTTTAGGTTAACGGTCCGTTAAAGTTAAACGGTTACGGTTACGAAGCCCGTATCGTTTGTAAAAGGTTACGTTGATCGTCTTTTAATTTTTTACCCCGTTAGAAATCATGCCCCCCTCGGTTTCGAGTGGCAACGACTGCAATTCCTAATGGGGTTATCACCTAACCGTTACCGATAACCGAAACGGGCCTCGTTGCCGTTGGACGCAACCCATCTTCAATTGGACCTTATCCAACCAACTCCTTATAGGTTTCGGGTTTCCTGTCTTTTAAAAAAGGCCATTCTTTTCTGACTCTGTCAATGCTCTTGAGATCGATGTCCACGAAGGTGATCCCCTCCTTCATGCCGCTGGGTTTGTCCATGAGTTCTCCTTCCGGAGAGACGCAAAAGGATTTCCCGTAAAAATCCTGCTTTTCTTCGCTTCCGACCCGGTTGACCCTGAAGATGAATACCCCGTTGGTCATGGCATTGCCGGAGATTACTGTCCTCCATTTCTCATGCGAGGCAAAGGCGGCCGCGGTCGGCGAAAAGATGACCTGGGCTCCTTTCAAAGCCAGTATCCTAGAACCCTCCGGAAAAAAATTGTCCCAGCAAATTTGAATACCGACGGCGGCGAACTTCGTGGTAAAAACGGGAAACCCCAGGTTGCCTGAAGAAAAATAGTATCGCTCCTCCCAGAGGGGAATCTGGGGAACATGGACTTTTCGATAGATTCCCAGGACCTTCCCCCCCGCGTCAATGACCGCCGAAGAATTGTAAAAGGTCTGCCCGTCTTTTTCAAAAAACGGGCAGATCAAAACAATCCCGAGCTCTTCAGAGAGATGCTGCATTCTCTGAATGGTAGGACCGTCAGCCGGCTCCGCCAGGAGAAAATGTTCCGGGTTCATCTCTCTTGGGAACCACGGGGTGGAAAAAAGTTCCTGGAAACAGACCACATTGGCTCCCCGCTCGGCGGCAAGATGCGTAAATCTAACGGCTTTTTCTATATTTTTCTCTTTTTCTTCACCACAGCCCATCTGGATTCCCGCCAGTTTGATCAATGTTCACCTCTCCCGATTGAAAACCCCGATAGAAAGTCTTCTGCTTTCTTATGGGGGTAAATTTTTGGAAATGCTAACAGAGTTGATCGCCGGGTGTCAACCCTCTTGAACACCCTCTTGAAAACAGGTGGATTGAAAAACGGCTCGGAACATCATAGAATGGACTCATGAGGCGCCTCCCGTTGGCCACCTTAGAGGGAAGAAGGATTCAGAGGGTCGTCTTCTCCGTCCGACCTACCCATCCCGGAGTCCATGATATTTACTCCCTGATGGAGAGAACTTATGAAATGGGGGCCTGGTGTTTCGATCTTCCCACGTCGAGGCATCTCGAATCCTTTGCGGTCCTCCGGACCTCCAGCGGCAATGAAAATTTAACCGGATGCGGCCATATCGAAGCGGAGTCCGGCGTCTCCCTCCTTGGAAAACCCCTTCACCAGTTTGAAGTTAGGGTGGTTTCGACGATCATGAAAAATATCGTCCCCGAGGACTCGGTCAAGGCGGTCCTTTCCGCCGCCCCTTCGGGCGAGGTGTTGACACAGAAAGAGATTGATCGAATGACTTTTGATCCATACCGCTTCGAACGGACCCTGTCCCTCTACCGGGCCAACGAAGTCCCATTTCTCCTGGTCGGAGGCAAGTATGCCGACTGGCTGCTGGGATTGGGAAGAATCGACCTCTTGAAGGCGATGGTTGCGGAAACGAAAAAAAGAGGGTTCATCCCCATCTTCTCGGGGCAATGGGCGACTTTCTCGTTACCGAAAGCAAAACCTCTCGAGGTGTCGGCCTATGCCGTCCCCATCAATCAGAGCGGGAGTTTCTTCGATCTCGCCCAGGCGTGCGCCCTGATCAAAAAATTTGAGAACCCTGTCATCAGCCTCAACCCACTGGCGGAGGGGAAGCTTTTCAAGAAAGCGGACGAAGCCTTCTCGTTTCTGTTCAATGAGCTGAAAATCCATTCAGCAATTGCAGTGGTTGCTTCCGAAGATCAAGTCGAGGACATCTTCTCCGGGCTGGAACATATTCCCTCTCTTATCTCATTCCGAAAAACATGATGCCCCCTGCGATCAGGGGGATCGTCAGGTTATCATCGAGGGGAACGGGGAGAGCTTCAATGAATGCGGCTCCCAGTGCGGCCATGCTGCCCCACACCCGGTCCAGGGAGGGATAAAGCCAGACGATCATGAGGGCTGAGAAGAGAAACGCGAGTGTCCCCTCCAGCGTTTTTTTGAAAATCGGGATTCTTCCCAAACCTTTTCCTGCGAGGGCCGCCGCCGTATCTGAAAGGATCAGGATCAGCAGGCTTGCAATGGCGACCGGCCTGGGAAAGAGGAGGATGGTCAGGATGGAGGCAAAGAGGAAATAGGTAGAACCCATCAGGGACGGTTTCTCCTCCTCTCTCAATACCCTTCCGAAAAAATGCTTCCGGAACAAGGACGCCAATCCCGGATGAAAGTGGCGAAGAAGATCGACGGACAGGTATAACAGAAAGAAAGGGATGAGGAAGGTCAGCACGGCCGTTTCGGAGCTGAGGGCGTAACCTGCGGGAATGACGAGCGTGCCCAGATGGACCATCTTTCTTTTTAACTCAATGCCCGTAATCATTTTAGACCTTTTACTATATGGAGTCCATAATTGAGAAGACATATTCTTCCGACAATCTCCCATAACCCTAATACTGTTCAGTGGGACTTCCACCGTTCACCTCGGTTGCGAGTCGAAGCGACCTGAGCTTGTCGAAGGGTGCGCAGCCACGCCGTTCATACTTCGACAAGCCTGTCCTGAGCAAACCGTTCACCCTTCGAGAGCCTCAGGGCGAACGGTTTTTTACCGAATGTCCTGAGCGAAGTAGAAGGAAGGGCTCAGCACGAACGGCTTTAATGAACAAAAGTGTCCATACAATTATGGACTGATTATTAAGCTTAAAGGATTCATTTTTGATTTCCAGACTTAGTGATTTGTTCTTTTAGCTTTTCCATTTCCCGGGCGGTGAGAGGACGGTATTGGCCGATGGGAAGATGTCCCAGTCTTACCGGCCCGTATCCGACCCGTTTCAACTTAAGGACAGGGTGCCCAATGGCTGCAAACATCCTCTTCACCAGGTGGTTTCTCCCCTCGGTCACGACCGCTTCCACCCAGGAATGTTTTTCCTTCCGGCGGAGCATACGGGTGGAGACGGCATTTGCCCTTCCGTCCTCAAGCGCCACTCCTTTCCTCAACCGCATCAGATCCTTCTCTTCCGGCACACCCCTGACTTTTGCCCAGTAGATCCTGAAAATTGAAAACCGGGGATGGGAGAGGCGATAGGCGAAATCGCCGTCATTGGTCAGCAGGAGAAGCCCTTCTGCATCGTAATCAAGACGTCCGAGGGGGTAGATTCTCCACTTCACCTCCGATAGGAGGTCTCTCACCGTTGGTCTTCCTGCAGGGTCTTTGACCGTGGAGAGATACCCCTTCGGTTTATTGAGGACGAGCGTAATTCTGGGCTCGGCCCGCGGCAATTTCTTCCCGTCCACTTTGATATGGTCTTTTCGCGGATCAGCCCTGAAACCGAGTTGGTCGACGACCCGGCCGTTGACCGCCACTCTGCCCTCGAGGATCATCCTCTCGGCCTCCCGCCGAGAGGCAACCCCGGTCCTGGACAATATTTTCTGAATTCGTTCAAGGCCCATAGCCAATCCATTGGAAGGATGGAATAATGGAACACTGGAATATTGGGTAAAACTTCGTGATTCATTATTGAATTCTCATCATTCCATTATTCCAATCTTCCATTGATCTGTTCATCCGATACTTCGACTCTGTCCGGGGAAGGGATGATATCCTCCCCTGCCAAAACGGTCTCCGGTTCTGGAGGGGGCTGGATTTCCTTCAGGGTGGGAAGGTCGGAAAGGGTGTTGAGGTTGAACAGTTCCAGGAAAGTCTTGGTGGTCCCATAGATGAGGGGACGCCCGGGAATGTCCTTTCTCCCCACGATCCGGACCAGCCCTTTTTCCACCAATGTCCGGATGACCCATCCCGAATCCACACCGCGAATCTCTTCGATCGTCGGCCGAATAACGGGTTGCCGGTAGGCAATGATCGCCAGGGTCTCCAGCGCCGATTGGCTCAGTTTCACCGGTTTCGCCTTTCTCAGCCGGTTGACCCATTGGGCCCATTGAGGTTTTGTGCGAAACTGGTAACCTCCCGCCACTTCGACCAGTTCCATTCCCCTGACCTCCTCCTCATATTCCTTTTTCACCTGCCGGACCCCATTCAGAAGGGTTTCCCTGTTCCATTCGGGGAGAATCTCGGTAAGGGTATCCAGCTTGACCGGGGATTCCGATATAAACAAGATACTTTCAAGGATTGGTTTTAGATCATTTTCGTTCGTCATCGTATGTTCAAACGCCGGAGCTTTCACTGGCGTCCTGCGCCCGCATTCAAACGGAGATCGACCTTATCCTATTTCTGTTCCAATAAATCTATTTTTTCGCCTGTGGTGACAGAGGAAATCGCATGCTTATAGATCAACTCGTCGGCCTTTCCTCGAAGAATAAGGCAGAAGTTGTCAAAACTCTGGATGATCCCTTCGAGTTTCCGGCCGGTCATCAATTCAACGACAACATGGCTCCGGTCCCTCCGGACACGGTTGAGAAACTGGTCCTGCACATTGATCTGGTTCTTCATCATGCCCTTTTACCCCGTTAGAAAGCCTCGCTGTTTGCCCATGGGAAGCTCTGCTTCCTATCCAGGCCTGCAGCGTGGATGAAGGTTAAATTTCTTTCGGCGCTCATAAGGGATTTAAAGCCCCGTGTGAGCCTCCCGTTGGAAAGTCGAAAACTTTCTAACGGGGTTTAACCTCCTCCCTTTAAAAAAGACCTGACCTCCTCCGATATTTTTTTCCGGTCCGAAGATTCATCCCGCCAGTGGACCTCCCCGTCCGCCTTAAACCAGGTCCATTGGCGTTTGGCATAACGCCGGGTCTCTCTCTTGATGCGGCTGACCGCCTCAGCCCATCCGCATTCTCCGGATAGATATTGAATCATCTGTTTATAACCCAGGCTTTGCATTGGCTTCAATTCTAAATCATAACCCATCTTCATGACCGTCTCCACTTCCCGAAGCAGGCCTCTTTCAATCATTTGCTCGACCCTCTCATCAATGCGGCGGTAAAGTTTTTCCCGGTCCATTTCCAGGCCGATCTTGAAGGTGAGATAGGGCCGATCTCCAAATCGGTGTTGATTTCTGAAAAAGGAGATCGGAAGTCCCGTTGATTCAAAGACCTCCAGCGCCCTGATGGTCCGAAAAAGGTCGTTGGGGTGGATATGGGCTGCTGATTCGGGGTCCGCCTCCACCAATCGATCGTAAAGACATGGTCTCCCTTTCCACTCCGCTTCTTGCTTCAACTTTTCGCGGACGCCAGGTTTTATTTCGGGGCCGGTGAAAAGTCCCTGGGTGAGGGTTTTAATATAGAGGCCGGTTCCCCCCACAACGAAGATCGGGCTCCTTTTTCGATGCAATGAATCAATGACCGTCCGGCCAAGTGTCCGGTAAATGGCCGCATTAAAGGGTTGGTCGGGGGTGAGGATATCGATCAGGTGGTGCTTAACCCTCCGCCGTTCTTCCGGGGTCGGCTTGGCCGTGCCGATATCCAGGTAGAGATAGACCTGGATGGAATCGGCATTGAGGATTTCACCCCCAAACGATTCCGCCAGTTCAATGGCCAGGCCGGACTTCCCGACACCGGTCGGACCAACCAGGATGACCAGCCGAGGCTGGTCCCGAAGCATCACTTTGGCCATACCGGATGAATTTTAATGAATTCAGAATAGGACTTCAAGCATTTATCGAAAAAAGACTTGACAAATAGGACAACCCAGTGTACACTCTTTTAGGAGTGTTATAGGAGTGCCGATGAATAAAAAGGAAAATAACGTAACGATTAAAATTCCAAGGCCTTTATATGATAATCTTGGTAAAATCATAACGGAGAGCGGCTTCCACTCGGTCACTGAATTTATCGTCTATGTCCTTAGGGATCTCATCTCTTCGAGAGAAATGGAAAAGGAATCCTCGCTTTCCAATAAGGAGATCGAAATGGTTAAAAAAAGGCTTAAATCTTTGGGCTATTTATAAAATAGGCGTTTCAGGCAAGCTGGAAGCAATATGGAAGCCAGGTTCATTCGGTTAAAGGTCAGGCGGTTAAGGTGACGGTGACGAAAACCTTTTCTACTTAAGAGATTATGATTGATCCGGATATTCTTATTTTTATTCTTTTCGGCTTTGTTGCCCAAATGATCGACGGCTGCCTCGGCATGGCCTATGGGGTGTCGTCAACGACTTTTTTTCTCAGCCTCGGCATTCCTCCCGCGGTCGCAAGCGCCTGCGTCCACATCTCCGAAGTTTTCACCACGGCGGTCTCGGGGATTTCCCATTTCAAATTCGGCAACGTGGACCGGAATATTTTCTTACGGCTTCTGATCCCGGGAGTGATCGGAGGCGTGTCAGGGGCTTATATTCTTACCGAATTGCCGGGGGATAGGATCAAACCCTTCATCTCCCTCTATTTATTGATCATGGGCTTGGTGATCCTGATCAAGGTCTTCCGAAAAACCTACCTGGAAAAAACGAAAACGAAACTGGCCCCATTAGGGTTGGTCGGAGGGTTCCTGGATGCCATCGGAGGAGGCGGTTGGGGACCAATCGTTACGACCACCCTCGTGGCCAACGGAAACCATCCCCGCTTCGCTATCGGTTCGGTCAATTCTGCCGAGTTTTTCGTTACTGTCGCTCAATCCATAACCTTTATGCTCACCATCGGGATGCTATTAATGCAGCACTGGGAAAAGATTGCCGGCCTCCTGATCGGAGGAGTTCTGGCTGCCCCCCTTGCCGCCTATGTCTGCAAAAAAGCGCCGACAAGAATCCTGATGGTGATGGTGGGTTTGCTCATTATATGCTTGAGCGCCAGAATTATCTACCTGGCTTGGTTTTAAGAAAGAGTGCGATGAAGAATGATTCCGAAAAAAGGAAGGCGCTCATCATCGGCCTGGACGGTGTGCCCTACTCCCTGCTGAACGCTTATCTCGAGCAGGGCGTGATGCCCCGCTTAAGAAAGATTTTGGACCAGGGGTTGGGGCTTCATCCGATGAATGCCTCCATCCCGGATGTCTCCTCCGTTTCGTGGACTTCCTTCGCCACCGGAGTGAATCCCGGGGAGCACGGGATCTATGGTTTTGTCGATTTGAACCCCCGTGACTACTCGCTCTATTTTCCAAATTCAAGGGATATCCACGCGCCGCCTTTCTGGGAAATCCTGGGAAAGACGGATCAACGAACCTCGACGCTTGGCGACGCCTACCGTAAAAAGGTTCAAGCCCCTTGCCGGTCGATTATCTTCAACCTTCCCCATACCTACCCGGCCGTTCCAATTCACGGGATACTTGTCTCAGGCTTTGTGGCCATCGATCTTAAAAAGGCCGTTTTCCCCGACTCCGCCTACTCCTATCTCAAGTCGTTTAATTATCAAATCGATGTGGAGGCGGAAACGATCCGGAAGGACAAGAAACAATTCCTCAATGAGCTCTTCGAATGCTTTGAGATGCGGAAGAAAGCGATCGATCACTTCTTCCTCCATGAGCCCTGGGACCTTTTTCTTGCCTGCATCACCGAGACCGACCGTCTTCACCACTTTTTTTTCGATGCGGCGATGGATCGGGCCCACCCTTTTCACGAGGAGTTTATCGAATTCTACGGGGCCTTAGACGATTGGTTGAACATGATGTTCGAAGAATTTATGAAAATGTCGCGGGGAAAAGGCCTTTTCATGGTCCTCTCCGACCACGGTTTTGCCCCGATCAAAAAAGAAGTCTATATCAATCCATTCCTCCGGAAGGCGGGATTTCTGGAGTTGAACTCCGAAGGACAGTTCTTTCAAAAATTGGGCAGGGGAACCAGGGCCTTCAATCTTGATCCCTGCCGGATTTACGTCAACTACGAAGAAGTCTATGGCCGGGGGACGGTCCGGAAAGAAGAAGGGCCGGCCTTATTAAAAGAGATTCGCGAGGCTCTGAATACCCTCCGGGGCGAGGGGAACGAAGAGGTAATCGACAGTATTTACCTCAGGGAGGAGATTTACCGGGGGCCCCGGATGGATCAGGCTCCCGACATGGTCTGCCTCCCCAAGCCAGGATATGATTTAAAAGGAGGGATCGACCGGAAGGAGATTTTCGGGCAGAATATCTTCACCGGGATGCATACCCGGCATGATGCCTTTTGTATCCTTCCTGGAGATTACGGATGGACGGAAAAACCATCCATCGATCAACTCGCAAGTCCTGTCCTTCAATACTTTACCCGATAGGAGCTCATCATGGATCACCTGACACGGTTGGAAAACAAGAGTATTTACATTATCCGGGAGGCCTATTACCAGTTTAAAGACATCGCCATGCTCTGGTCGGTCGGAAAGGATTCGACGACCTTGCTCTGGCTATGCAGGAAAGCCTTCTTCGGACGCATCCCTTTCCCGATCATTCATATCGACACCGGCTATAAATACCCGGAGATGTACCAATTCAGGGATGAGATCGCCAAGACATGGAAACTCAATTTGTTGATCGGGAGAAATGAGGAGAAGTTGAAGCAAGGCATGGGGCCGGACCAGGGAAGCAAGCTCGACTGCTGCACCGAATTGAAAACGAATGCTCTCAAACAGCTCATGAAGGCGCACCGGCTGAAGGCCATCCTTTTGGGAATCCGCCGGGATGAGCATGGCATCAGAGCGAAGGAAAGATATTTCTCGCCGAGAGACGCCCTGTTTCAGTGGGACTATGAGAATCAGCCCGCCGAATTGTGGGACCAGTACCAGTCGACCGTGGAGGAAGAAGAACATTTCAGAATTCATCCCATTCTCCATTATACGGAATTCGATGTCTGGGACTATGTCAAACGGGAAAGGCTTCCCATTGTCCCCCTCTATTTCAGCAAGGAAGGGAAAAGGTTCCGAAGCCTCGGATGCGTCCCCTGCTGTGCTCCGATCGATTCCAATGCACGGACAATCGATGAGATTGTCGAAGAGATCAGGGAATCGAAGACTTCCGAAAGATCGGGGCGCGCCCAGGACAAAGAGAATATCTATACGATGCAGAAATTGAGGGCGCTGGGATATATGTAAATCAGGAATAATGGAATGATGGGGAAATATAAGGAGACGGACATGCTGCAAGAAGAACGAGCGTTGCCGATTGTGATTGTGGGGCACGTGGATCATGGGAAGAGCACCCTGATCGGCCGGCTGCTTTACGATACGGGCTGCCTGCCCCCGGATAAATATTCCGAGATTCAGAAAAGTTCCGAGATGCTTGGCAAAATTGTGGAATTTGCCTTTGTGATGGACTGCCTTGAAGAGGAAAGGTCGCGGGGCATCACCATCGACACCACCCAGACCTTCTTTAAAACATCGAAAAGAAGGTACGTCATCATCGATGCCCCCGGACACAAGGAGTTCTTAAAAAATATGATCACCGGCTCCAGCCAGGCGGAGGCCGCTCTTTTGATCATCGATTCGTTCGAAGGAATCCGGGACCAAACCAGGCGGCATGCTTATCTTTTAAGCCTGCTCGGCCTGAAGCAGGTGTGCGTGCTCTTAAATAAGATCGACCTGGTCCACTATTCCCGTGAAAAATTCGCGGAATTAAAGGTCGAGATTGCCGCTTTTTTAAATCCGTTAAACGTCCATCCGACCTTTATCCTCCCCATGTCGGCCATTCACGGCGATAATGTCGCCAGGCCTTCGGAGAAACTCCACTGGTTTGATGGCCCCACGGTGCTGCAGGCGCTGGATATGTTGCACGAATTGAAAATAGAGGAAAAACCGCTCCGGTTTCCCATCCAGGACTCTTACCGAATCAAAGGGAAAAAGATTCTGGTCGGACGAATCGAATCAGGTCGCCTTGCAGCCGGGGAGGACCTGTTCCTTTTGCCCGAAAAAAAGAAGGTCACCGTTCAAAGCATCGAGAAGTTTCCCGAGAAGGAGGTAACTGCGGCCCATGTTGAAGAATCGGTGGGGATCCGTCTGAAAGGGAGAACGCAGGCGGCAAGGGGGCAAATCCTGACCGGAGACCGGTCTTCCATCATCTCCGATCGCTTGAGGGCCAACATTTTCTGGATGGAACACCGGACCCATCAAATGGGGGAACCCCTTCTTTTCAGATGCGTGACCCAAGAGGTCCCATGCCGGATTGAAAACATTTTCAAGAAATTTGATCCGGCCTCCATGGAGCTGATTCAGGAAGAGGCTACCTCCATCTCCGGGGCGGAGGTCGCCGATGTCCAGATCCGCCTCGACAGACCGGTAGTCGTCGACCCCTTCAACGACATCCCCGAAATGGGGCGGTTCGTTCTGGAAAAAGAGGGGAGGCCCGTGGGAGGGGGAATCATCCTTTAACCCCAATGCTGTTTATTTAACCCGTTCGTGCTGAGCTTGTCGAAGCATAAACGGCTTAGCGACGCACCCTTCGACAAGCTCAGGTCGCTTCGACTCGCAACCGAGGTGAACGGGGACAGCCTAACTGAACAGTATTAGGGTTAATCCGCCCCGGGAGACTGCTTCCCATGAGAAGAATCCACTTTTTTCCTGATCTCCCTGTATTCCAATTCCAGAAGGGCGAATTGCTGGGCCAGTTCCCGGTTCCGGTCCGTCAACCTTGAAATGACCACGGAAAAATGGAGGCTGATGAAGATCAGGAACAGGAAGGCGAACATAAAGATCGTCGAAGACGGAGCGATCGCACCGATCAGGGAGGTGACCCACTTTAAAAAATCGAACCACAAAGCGAAAATGAGAATGACCGATACGGTCATGAGCCACAGCCAGGAATATTCCTCCCTCAATTTCCTTCTCCTGACCAGCTCGATGATGAGGAAGAACATTCCAAAGCCGATCAGCAGCGCAACAATCTGATTCCGGATAGGCATCTCTCTCCTCCTTTGGGAAAAAATGATTTCATCACCGTAGGGGCGGCTCTCTGTGGCCGCCCGTTTAGGGAGCCCACAGAGGGGCTCCCCTACATTTCTTGATTGGGACGATTTACTTTCTCATCAACGTGACCAGGATGGACAACAACATCTTGAAGAGATAGTAGACGGGTTTCCATCCGCTATGCATCGACTTCTTGTCCTTGCTCGGAAACATCCGCACCGGCACCTCTTTGATCCGGAATCCGGCCCGGTGGAGCATGATGATCACATCCGCATCCGGGTAATCCGTAGGGAATTTTTCTCCCGAAACCCATTCCAGCACCTTTCGGTTCATCGCCTGATACCCCGAGGTGGGATCGGTCACCTTCCGGCGGATAATCATCGACGTGATCGTCCTGAAAAAGATCATCCCCAATTTCCGGAGGAAGGGGGGACGATAGGGAAGGTATTCCGGCCGGGTCGGTCCGGGGGTGAGAAATCGGGACCCCACGGCAATATCCCCCTCTCCCCTTCGAACGGTATTTAAAAGGGTTTCGATAAAGGTGGGATCATGCTGCCCGTCCCCGTCCATCTGGGCAATCTCTTCGCACCCTTTTCGCAGGGCATACCGGTAGCCTGTCTGGAGCGCTGTTCCATACCCGAGATTAAAGGGGTGGGAGATGACCTGTGCGCCGGCCTCCAGGGCTCTCAATTTCGTATCGTCTTTTGAGCCGTCATCAATGACCAGGATCCCGATCGATGGGAAAATATCCTTGATCTCCCGGATAACCCGGCCGATCCTTTCCCCCTCATTGTAGGCCGGAATCAGGATGAGGGCGTGATGATCCAATCTTCCCTCCTTGTTAAGCCATTTTCCCAAGCACTTCATCCATCCTCGAGAAAGAGAATGCCCTTAGTAAGCCTTCCAATTTTAAAAGCAGATTGTTCATGCCGTAATAGGTCACCAGTCGGGAATAAAGGGAGAGAGGCACCCTGGGAGTACCCCGGTCCCATTCCCAGGGATGGAGGTATATATTGAAAGGGCCTTCTTGGTTCATCCGTTTCAAGGCGATCTTGAACAGGGAGAAAGGTGTTGCTCTCAAGTAAAACCCTCCGCTGAAGGGAAATCGAACACCCATCAACCGGCCGAGGGCCACGGGAAATTCCCAGAGCGGGCTGCTTGGGTCTTCCCTTCCGGGATCATCAAAAGAGATCCGATAAGGAAAGCGCGGTCCGTTCTTGATTCCATACATTCGATTCAAAAAAATTTTTGCCGGAAAGATGCTCGAATCATAGCGATACCCGAAATCTCTAAGAATCGGCAAGGCCCACCTGGATTCCCGGTCGAGGGAAAAGGTGGGGGCACGGAATCCTTTGATTTCGACATCTCCCAAAATCTCCTTCGTCAGGCTCCGGAAATCGAGCAACTCTTTCCTGAAAGTCTCCTCCCCCAAATCCTTTAACATCCGGTGAGACATGCCGTGACACCCCAGTTCATGCCCTTCCCGGTGGAGTTGGCGGATGAGATCGGGATATCTCAGGGCAACCTCCCCCAGGATGAAAAAGGTGGCTTTCACCCGGTGCTTATTGAGCAAATTCAAAAGGAGATAGACAGCCTCCGGAACCCTGCCCTCCGCCTTTGCCAAATCCACATGGTCCCTGACCAGCTCCGGATGAAACCAATCTTCCACATCGATGGTCAAGGCATTAGTGATCAACGCCTTCTCCTTCCCGGTTTTCGGTCTTGTCAAAGGATTTGATGGGCCTTGCCGGATTCCCCGCCACAAAGGTGAAATCCGGTACATCCTTTGTAACCACCGACCCCGGAGCAACGACCGACTGCCTGCCGATCTTCACCCCGGGCAGGATGATTGCGCCGATGAGGATCAGCGATCCCCTTCCGATCACTACCTTCCTGGCATATCTCCCGCCGACGAATTCTTTGATGGTCGCAGTCGGGTTAAAGTGAGTAATAATGGTGACGTTGCGTCCGAGCGCCACATCCTCCTCGACCTCGAGATACTCCGGGGTGACGGAGTCGATCAGGACGTGATACCCGATGAAGACCCTCGATAATTTTTTAAACTTCACTCCCCTTAACCGGTGAACGAATGCCGTCAGGACGGAGGGGAAAGGAATATAATAGGCCACCATGCCCAGCAGGATTTTATAAACATGTCTGAAGGAAACAAAGAATCGAGTCAGCTTTTCCTCTTTGAGAAAAACGGGGTCTTCCAACCTTACCTCCTCCCCCGGAAAAGGTGGACGACAGAAGGAGAAGCCCATCGGGGGATTTTTATGAATGGCAATCCTAAAACAGGCACGATCCACTCCCATTTTCTGCCGCCTCCTTGAACCGGTTCGATTTCAAGGAACCGCCATCCCCCCTTTCTCAATAGATCCGAAAACGCCTTTTTGGAAAAGAGGAAGACATAGGGCAATCCCAGCCGCTTCATGCTCCATCGGATCAAGGGAGTGAGAGCCGATTCTATCCTCTCAAGCCAGGCGGGAAAGCAGGGTTCGATCACGAGGATTTGTCCATCCCTGGACAATATCCTGTCAACCTCGAGAAAGACCCTTTTCACCGTTTCCTTCATTTCACGAAGAGCCTTTCCCTCCGGATTGAGATGGTGAAGAACGGCTCGATAGATGACGGCATCGAAAAATCCCTCCCGGAAAGGGAGATGATTGGCGTCGCCGCAAACCGCCTTCACCTTTCCGTCCTGCTCCAGCCCCAAAAGCATTCCGAAGGAGAGATCCATGGCCACATAGAGATCCAACCTCTCGCTGTCGAAATCAAAGATGCATCCGCTGCCTACATCGAGCACCCTTCCCTTCAACAGGGGGTTGATCTTCTCCCGAAGGAAAGGGACGAAATCCCTCTGCTTGACAAACTGTCTGTATCGCAAGGATTCCCGGTCGAAAAACTCCTGGGGAGAGCCTTTCATGTAAAATAACCCAACGTTTTCAAACGCCTCTTCAACTCTTCCTCCTCCTCGTCCGAATAAATCTCTTCCGGGAGGGAATCGGGAGAGGTCTTTTCGTCAATGACTCGAACAGGCCGCTCTTCGAAAGCGGTCTCCAAAAAGGCCTGCCTGAGAACTTCACCATCCATGGCGCCGGGGACAGGGAGTCCTAAAAGATATAGAACAGAGGGAGCCAGGTCGATGATCCTTGCTCCCTGGAGAGTTGTTCCCTGTCGGAAGGGTTTCCCTTTCATCGTGATCAGGCCATCCATCCGATGAGATCCGGAGACTCCCCATGAATAGTCGATCATACGGTGAGAGGCAAACTCGTATTCCCCGAAAGCAGCGATCTCGAGCGTTTTGGGAAGAAAGACAATATCCGGCGCATCTTTTAAATGGGGCCCGTGGTAGAGATCTTCCTTCCGATAGATTTCTCCCACGACCTGTTCCCCGGTCTCCTCATCCACCAAACGTTGCAATTCTCGAATGATCTCTTTGCGGACTTCCTCCTCCTCTTTCCCGGGAGAAACAATGCCGAGGGGCTCCCGGCCTTTTAAGTTGAGGTAGATCTGGCCGGCCGTGCTCCCGAAGGAATAGGCCCTCGTCCGGCTCCATTCCACGTCTTCAAAGGACAGAAAAAAAGGTTTTAACCAGGACTCACCCTGGCCGAACCGAGCCATTTTCTTCAACCTTCCCAGACCCATGCGGAGAAGGAGGTGGTAGAAGGTCATGGGGACAAACCCCGCCTGAAAAAGGAGATGCTTGATCGAGGAGCGGGCGCCTCCCTTCAGTTTCAGAAATCCTTTCCGCATTAAAAAATTGTTGATGTAGAAAAGTTTTTTTAAGGGGCCTGCCCCGTGGTCGGACATGACGATGATCGTCCATCGCGAGTCGATCCATTCCTCCAGGATACGATTCAGAAACTCGTCCATCTTCCGGTAAAAGGAAGGAATGACGTCCAAATACTTCCCACTTGGAGACGGATGGCGGAAATGGGCCGGGTCCCAGCAGTGCCAGAGTTCATGCTGGATCAGGTCTATCCCTTCGATGATTCCGACAAAGAGATCCCAGTCCTCCCTTTTGAAAAGGTATTCCATCGCCTCGATCCTCTTCTCCGTCACCTCGTAAAGATGCTTCAGAAACGTTTCTTCCCGGCCCTTTGAGAAAGATTCCTCCATGTGGATCCGGTAGCCCCGGGTGACCCGGTCCAACTCCCTTGCCAGCGAAGGAGGCTGCGTGTAATCGGTCCTGCCACGCGGGGTCAACATCCCGGAAACCATCACCCCGTTTACCTTCTCCGGCGGGTAGGTTATGGGGACGTTAATGATACAGACCTTTTTCCCGGCATCGCTTGCCCGTGACCAGAAGGATCTCCCTTCCCGGAGGTTGGAGTTGATCGGAGCGAGATGATAGGTTCCCTCTTTTCGTGTGATGAAATCGAAAATCCCATGCTTGCCCGGATTTTTCCCGGTCATAAAGGACGACCAGGCCGAGCCGGTAATGGGAGGAATGGTGGTTCTCAATTTTCCCATCACCCCATCCTTCTTCAACTTCTCAAAGGCGGGAAGCTGTCCAAGGTCAATCAACGATTCGATCACCTCCGGGCTGGCCCCATCCAATCCTAAAATAAAAACTTTTTCCGAAGACATCCTGATTTCCCAATCTTTCCATGGACACCCGCCGTTTTCACGGACCGGCGGATCAAAGTTTAATTATACCCATCCATTTTATAAGTTCAAGGTTCTTGCCGGACTTCAACCTTCCCGGTTTTCGAACGGAAGGTCAAGAGGAGATAACTGATCAGCGCAATGGCGATCGTGATCCCGTAGGTAAGGATCCTCTGGCCGACCACAAAAACCATGATCCTGGGTTCGGTCACGCCCATCAACTTCAGCGCCCCGTAGGAACTCGCTTCGACCACACCCAGTCCTCCGGGCGTAATGTTCAACATCGCGAACACTTGAATGAAGGGGATAAAAAATATACTCTGAAGGAGTGAGAAATCGACCCCCAGCGATTGCCCCGTAAAATAGAACCGGATCGCCATGAAGAGGTACTTCAGAAGACTCCACCCGATCATCCGGGATAAGGATCTCTCGTCGAACGAGGTGCGACTGATCGCATCCCCCCACCTCTCTCTGACCCGTTTGCCGAGGACCGGCAGCCTCAATACACGGTCCATCCCGAACCGGTATATCCCCATGATCCGTCGCCCCCCCTGTTTCTTTTGAGAAGCGAACAGGAAGAAGCCCATGCAGATGATCCCGGCAAGAAACAGCGCATCCGTCTCGACGACAGCCCCCGTGATCAGGAGGGCGGCGGGGATGGCCAGGAGGAGAAAGACGACAAAATCAAAAAACCGGTCAACCAGGACGGAAAAAAGAGCCACGGGCAATGGAAGGATCTGTGAACGGTTGATATAAAATGTTCTCACCCCGGCCAGGCTGATGTCACTGGGGATGACGGTCCCCAGGACATAACTGTTCATCAGCCACTGGTAGCACTGGAAGAATTCGCATTTCTTATCCTGAGGCGAGCTGGAGATGGCTTTGATGATCGCTGTCCATCGAAGATTGTGGACCAGCGTGAAAATAACCATGCTGAGAAAAACCCAGAGGAGGGAAGGCAGGTGAAGGGCGGGCATCCGGACAAGATCGGACACATCCCCGACATGGACGAGGACGGCCATGATGACGATGACAAGTCCCCACTGCAAAATGGTCTTGGCCCTTTTGCTGAGCATGTCTTAACCTGTTTGTTTTTCCGGCGAAACGGAGGGCCGGTTAAAGGACATCCGTATCCCCCCAGGTTACATACCACCCATCCAACCGGGGGAGGTTCTTTTCCTTCGCATGGGAAAAAATCATGAACGTGAAGGCCTTGGGGCTCCGGAGGAACCCCCCGCGCTTCAGGCTTCGATAATACGGATGCGTTTTCGGAACCATAAAGCTTAAAAGATCCGCCGCCGCCGCCCTGCTGTGTTGAACCCCCTTTTCCACGAGTGCATGCAAGGCCCCTTCGTCCAGTGCGAGCAGGTCGACAATGGCCGTGCTGTTAAAACCGAGAAGCTCCACTTTTCTTAACACAATATAGCCTCTCATCTTCCCTTTTTCGACGGCCCGGCATATCGTGTAACGCCGTGTGGGATGTTGAACATATCGCCAGTTCAAATATTGGCGTGTACGGATTCCCATCGCAGGAAAAAGCCGGGAGGCATCTTCAAGGAAATCATCAAAGGCCCCGTCCAGTCGGTTCACTTCCTCAATGCGTATTCCCCCCGGTTTCTTCCCCTGTCTCCACGCGAAAAGAAGAAAATAAGCGCCGGCTGCAACCCCTCCCAGGATAAGGCTCAAGGGTTTAAAACGGAGGTAACGGTCCAGGATGGCGCTGAATCGTATCGGGCGGACGATGACGGGAAGCGGGACGACCTTCTCCCACCCGATTTTGATCAACCCCCGGATGGTTTCCGGACGAATCGGAAAGGTCATCATAAAAAGCACGCTCTCCCGTTTGACCCTCCGGGCGCCATATTTCCCCATGGCCATGAAGAGGCCTTCCCGGCGGTAATCGGGATGGACCATCAAATCGAGGGAGACCGTTGCAAGGACCGTCCCGCCGTTGATCGAAAACCGCCTGGGGATGTCCGCAAAATGGGCGATGATCTTCTCCCCATCCCGGACGAGATAGATGAAGCCCTTGCCGTCAGGGGCTTCCATGAATTCCCATTTCCAGAAACGAGGCTCCAGTTTATCCTTCTCCATCTCTCCGAACACAATTTTTCTGAGAGATAAGATCCCGGGATAATCTTTTTCATCTCCGTCCTGGACAGTCCAGCGTCGAATCTTTTCCATCCGTTCTTATTGCCCGGCCTGGCCTGTGATTTCAAATATGCTCATGCGCCGGCCCTTTTTTTCCCAATCGTATATCCGAATCAACCCCCCCCCTTTGAATTGTTCCCAGAAGCCGGGAGAGTAGCTCTCGATCTCTTCGTCGACCACGAGGTATCGAATCCCCTTTTCCCGGGCCTCCCGCAGGATTTCCCCGTAGCCTGCATCCGGTATTCTCACCCAGGGCAACTCTGCATAAAAGGCCTCCTGGGGCATACGGCTCATCATCCTAACGTCCCGGTCCAGGTTTTCTTTCATCCACCGTCCTACATCCCGTTGAATGAGACGATGCTCGCGCCGGTGGAGGAAGCTTCCCTGGACCAACAGCCCGATCACCAGAAAGATGAGAAAAAAGGCAGGGATATTCCTTTGAACCTGTTCTTTTTTAAACCGCTGCGAAAGCCACCCTAAAAACCAGAGGCATCCCGCCGCTGCCCAGGGGATCGACAGGGCGATCATCTGCGATGTATACCTCCGGGTGATCCAGAAAAACGGAAACACCAGGGCGAAGAAAAAGACGAAGTGCATGACGAGGAATAAATTTCCCTTGATCGAGAAATCATTTCTCCCTCTCAACAGAAAGACCCATCCCAGAACGGCAAACAAAAAGAGCAGGGGATGAAAAACCTGTTGAAATTTATAGAAGGAGGCGAACAACCCCAGCCCTGCCTTTCTCAAGGCAGTGAAGGGATCCGTAAGAATCGACACCAGGGGGAACTCCTTTCTCCTTCTAATCTCATCGATGGAAGGAACTCCTTCTTCCTCTGCGAGCGAACCGATCGAGATGACGATCTTCTGTGAAATTCCCCACTTTCCCGTTTCCATCCGTATCTTGACCAGATAGGGAGAGGCAAAAGCTATAAAACCGAAGAGGGCCACCAGGAGAATTCCGGCTCTTTTTTTCCATGACCGTTTTCCGGCCGGGGGGTGGAGCGACAGGACCCAGAGAGAAAAGATAAAAAGGATTCCAATCGCTTCGGGCTTCGTAAGATAGGCGAACGTCGTAAAAAGGCTGAACAGAAGAATGCAATGAAAGGCACCCCCGGCGAAAGCCCACCAGCCGAACAGAACCGATGCGGTCAGCAAAAAACGATAGGTTGATTCGGTCAATACCGAACCGGAGGAGACAAAAAGAAGGGGGTGGACCGAGGTCAGGAGGGCTGAAAGGATTCCGATCTTATCATTAAAGAGCGCCCTCCCCAGGTAGAAGACGGGAAGGACGATGAGGCTTCCAAAGAGGGCAGAGACCAATATCCCGGCCAGCTCATCAATCCCCGTGAACGAGTAAAAGAAAGCAATGAGGGCGGGATAAAGGGGCGGCACCCTTCCCCCGGACCAGTCCCCGGAGGCAATTCGTTTGGCATGGTTTAGATATTCAATTCCATCATTGTGGATCACCTCGGGGCTGATCAGCAGAAAAAAGCGAAGCCCCGAGGCAAAGACCAGAATGAGCAGAAGCATTTTCCATGCCTCTCCCTTTTGAAAAGCCGAGTCAATGGACTGTGTCAGGGTTGACATCATTCCTCTCATGCTAATGGAAAGCCCTCCATAATCGATGAACAATTGTTTTACTCGCCGTCCCATCTCCGAACATCTTCTCTCCCGCAGGGTTCCTCCTTGGATTGTGCCGCACCCCTGCCGCGATTCTCTTCACATCCACCCCGACCAACCTGTTCCATCCGCTGCGGACCGTCTCCACCCATTCCGTCTCTTCCCTTAAGGTGAAGCAGGGGACCTTGAACCAGTAAGCCTCCTTCTGGACTCCTCCCGAATCGGTCAGGACGGCCCTGGCCCTTTTTTCCAGGAGAAGCATATCGAAATAGGAGACCGGTTCGATGAATCGAATCCGCCGGTTCTTTTTAAAAAGATCGAAGATTTCCATCATTTTCCTTGTCCGGGGATGGAGGGGGAAGACGACGGGCGCCTCTTTTCCAAGTTGATTCAAGGCCTTTAAAATGGAGGTTAACCTTCGGGGATCATCCGTATTTTCGGCCCGGTGGAGAGTGGCGAGGTAATATTGCGGATTGCGGATTTCGGATTGCGGATTGGCCAAGTTCAAATCATGAAGGATGGTGGATTTTTTTTCGGCGATCCTGGAATAGTAAAGGATCGAATCGTACATGACATCGCCGACATTCTCAACAAGCTTTCCCTGAGACGGCTTGATTCCCTCTTTCGATAAATTTTTAACCGCCTGTTGGGTCGGACAGAAGAGAAACGTGGATAGATGATCCGTCAGGACGCGGTTGATCTCTTCGGGCATATCCCGGTTATAGCTTCTCAGGCCTGCTTCCACATGGGCTACCGGGAGATGCATTTTCGCTGCGCTCAGAGCTCCGGCGAGGGTCGAATTCGTATCGCCGTAAACAAGAACCAGGCCAGGCTTTTCCTTTTGTAGTACCTCCTCGATTCTTTCAAGCATGATCCCGGTTTGTTTGCCATGTGAGCCAGACCCGACTCCGAGGTGGTAATGGGGTTTGGGAATCTCCAGTTCTTCAAAAAAAACCCGATCCATCAGGTAATCGTAGTGCTGGCCTGTATGGATGAGGATCTCCTCGATTTGCCTTCCATTCTTATTGAACGCTGCGATGGCCCGGTTGACCGCAGCGGCTTTAATGAACTGAGGTCTTGCGCCCACAATGGTAACAACCTTAAAAAAGGGGGACAGGCTACTTTTTTTATTACCCGGCATAAATTTTCCTTGGCCTTCCAATTGGCCTAACTGTGGATTCTAATCCCAAATCTTTGCTTAATTGCAATCTCCAAGATTCATCTCCATACGGAGCCTGTCGAATAACACTTTGTCGAATTCTTTCTAATTCTTTTGCAGTAACCGGTTCGTTCACATAATCTTCCCAATCTGCAGGTAATTCTAAAGGAATGGTATCAATCAAAACACGATTTCTCATTCCCAATGATTCTTGGCTTGACGACCACAACCAGTCCTTCGTTGAGTTAACCAACCCAGCTCGTTTTGGATTCCCTTCCACATAACGCATCACAATCAATAAATGATTGTCCTTTTGAATAAGAAAGCTCTTATAACGTCCCTGCCAAACATGACCTCTCGTTTCATAATGCCGATGATATCGGCGAACATGACTTGTCATTAGCCATTGCATCCATCTGCTTAAATCTTCAGCAAGATGGGGCATTACAATGATATGAAAATGGGTGGGCATAAGACAATAACCGAAAATCTTAACTTCATAACGGTCCTTTGCTTTTTTCATTAATTCTATAAATGCCTCATAATCTTTATCTTTATGAAATACTATTTGGCCACCATTTCCTCGATTGATGACATGATATATTGATTCATCAACCAATCCTCTTGAAATTCTTGGCATCTAAAACTCCTCTAAAAAGTAGCCTGTCCCCTTTTTTTAGATCAATCTTACCCCGGTGCGATCTTTTTGGTAGCGCTTGCCACAGGCTTTGCATTCCGATTTTCCCGCACGGAATTTGATCTCCTCTGCGCACTGACAAACCCAACCCTTCACTTTTCCCGGATTGCCATAAACCAGGGCGTAATCCGGAACATCTTTCGTGACAACGGAAGAAGCCCCGATCAAGGCATACTGCCCGACCGTATTTCCACAGACAATCGTGGCATTCGCTCCGATCGTCGCCCCCTTTTTGACCCGTGTTTGCCGGATCTCTTTCATCCTCGAAATAAAGCTCCGGGGGTTGAAGACATTCGTAAAAACCATGGATGGCCCGCAAAAAACATCATCCTCCAGTACAACGCCTTTAAATACCGAGACATTGTTTTGAACTTTGATGTTTTTCCCAAGGACGGCACCGGAGGCAATAAAAACATTCTGTCCGATGACACATCGTTCCCCAATGGTTGCACCCGACATAACATGGGAGAAGTGCCAGATCCGGGTCCCTTCGCCAATCTCCACAGGTTCATCAACGACGGCTGTAGGATGAATAAAATAATTCTTTTTCATTTTTCTCTCCCTCTCACCCCAAAAAAGGGGACAGGCTACTTTTTTGCGATGAACACTATTGTTTTTGAGAAAAAAGTAGCCTGTCCCCTTTTTATCCCATCATTCCTGTCCTATCTTGACCGGAACACCCTTCTCTTTTAAAGACTGCTGGGCTGCCATCAGAATGTTGATCACCCTTAAACCATCCCGGCCCCCTGTTTTCGGCTCTTTTCTCGATTCAAGACATTGGATGAAATGGTCGGCCTCTGCCCTGAGGGGTTCGACCATCTTGATATTCGGAATGGTGATATCACCAAACCTCAGACTCAGGTATTCCCCGTAGGTGTCGTAAGAGAGGTTCTTGACCCCTTTGTCATATATCTTCAGTTTTTCAGAGGATTCCATGTCATCAAAAACAACCATTTTCTCCGACCCCACAATGGTAACCTTTCTCAGCTTATGAGGGTCCAGCCAGCTTAAATGGATGTTCGCCATTTTCCCATCGTTAAATCGAAGACTGACGAAGACCACATCCTCAATACCTTTCTGGATATAGCTTTCCCCGTGAGCGGTTACGGCAACCGGTTCTTCATCGATGAGATAAAGGATAACCGAAAGGTCATGAGGGGCAAAGGACCAGAGGGTATTTTCATCCTGGCGGATGACCCCAAGGTTAACGCGTTGAGTATAAATATAATAGATCTTTCCCATTGCTCCGGAGCGGACCATTTCCCTCAGCCTGTCCACCACCGGGTGGTAAACAAGCAGATGGCCCACCATGAGAATCCTTCCCTTCTTCTCCGCGATCTCCACCATCTCTTTCGCCTCTTCTGACCTCATGGCCATAGGTTTTTCAACCAGCACATCTTTTCCCGCCAGTAATGACTCTTTGGCCAGAGGATAGTGGGAAACTGCGGAAGAGGCGATCACAATCCCTTTGATCTCAGGGTCTTCTAAGATTGAGGAGATTCCTTTCACCATTTTGGGCTGGGGATAGAATCTCTGGAGTTGAGTCAGTCTGGACGGGTCGGAATCGCAGATGTATTTCAACCGTACATTGGGAATTTCAGAAAAGACGCGGATATGATTTTTCCCCCACGCTCCCGCTCCCACTACAGCTATACTGACCATAAAATCCTCCTATAAAAAGAAAAAGGGGACAGGCTACTTTTTAAGAATTCCATTCGTTCATTTATGTTGATTTCACAAAATATCATCCATTATATCAAAATGAAATAGTTTTTTATAAAAAGTAGCCTGTCCCCTTTTTGAGGTGCCACCAGAGGAGATAAGCGTACAGGGTCAACTTTCTTCTCCAATTTTTTACTGCAAACCCGGTCAGGATACAGACGAACGCCATGGCAAAAAACTCAAAACACAATTTTATCATCAACCCGATCCGGAGAAAAAACCTCTCCCAAAACCCTCGATTCTTTTTGAAAAAAAGGTAACGGGAGCGGTAATATTCAACCTTCGCCCTCTTTTTATCCCGCTCCGCGCCCTTTCCCTGGTAGTGAATGACCTCTGCCCCGGGGACATGATAGACCTTCCATCCCGCTTTCTTCATCCGGTAACACCAATCGGTCTCTTCCAGGAAGAGAAAATAGTCTTCGTCCAGCAGTCCAACCTCCTCCATCGCCTCTCGTCTCACCATCATACAGGCCCCGATCACCGAATCGACTTCAATCGGCAGCGCATATTCTCTTTCCTTTCCGGGAAAACGATCCGGAAACAACCGCCTCAGCAGACTTTTATTCAGCAGCTCTGTGGCTAAGGATGGAAAATTGGCGATGGCGTTCTGCTTGGCGCCATCCGCATTCAAGAGCTGTGCCCCCGCCACTCCCGCCTCGGGATGGTGATCCAGAAAAGTGTTCAGGGTTGCAATGGCCCCTTCCTTTAACTCAGTATCCGGATTGAGAAGAAGGACATATTTCCCTTTCGATAAATCGATCCCCTGATTACTCGCTTTGGCAAATCCGAAATTCATCGGATTATCGATCAGGATCACTTCAGGGAATTCAGCCTCCACCGCTTCTTTGCTTCCGTCCATGGACCCGTTATCAACCACGAAGACCTCGGCTTTCACATTACCCGATTTCCGATAAATCGACCTCAGGCACGGAACCAAGAGGTCTTTCGTATTCCAGTTGACGATAATGATGGATACATCCATCGGAGACGACCTATGATCCAAACCGGTTGATAAATTCGTCGATGGAGGGACTGCAAATGTGATGGATTTTTTCCCTGATCTGTTGATCCGGCCAGTCCCACCATCTGATCCTGAGCAATGTTTTGATTGTTTCCTCATCAAAGCGATATCGGATGATTTGAACGGGATTTCCGGCTCCAATCGCATAAGGCGGGATATCTTTAATCACTAAAGAACACGCTCCGATGGCCGCTCCATCCCCTATGGTCACACCGGAAAGGATGGTGGTTCCATAACCAATCCACACATCATTCCCAATCACCACGTCCCCTTTGGTGGCTGGATGTCCTTCAATCCCCTTGGCCTCTTCCCACAGGAAGGGAAAAGGATAGGTGCTGACCCAATCGACCCGGTGTTCGCTTCCGAGAAAGATGGTGACCCCTGTTGCAATCGAGCAGTATTTGCCGATTTTCAACGACGCCCCTTCCCCGTGCGAGACCACCTTCGGCTTCCCATACGTGTGGTCCCCGATCTGAAAACGGTCTCCCAGGAAATCCTTGGTATAGAGGGGTTCTTCGGGCAAACGAAACAGCTTCTTTCTCACCCGGTTCCGAAAGAGTTTAAACCGTATCCTTCTTTTCATGGGTCTCCCAGGCCTTCTCTTCCGATCAACCCGCAATCGCAAGGACTGGGAATGATCCCGGTGCGAGAAGGGTTCCGTCGATTAAATAACCCCCCCTCCCCCCTCTTAATTTAAGAGGGGGTATATTCCTCCCCTTATATTAAGGGGAGGGTGGGTGGGGTTATGAGTCTTTGAGGTTGTGATTTTTCATGTAGGGACTATTTTGAGACTCTTAATAAATCAATTTTTCCCCCATGATGATCAAGGTATTCCCTCCCATGAGGATAGCTTCATCAAGCGTCTCTTCCAATCGGTAATCCTTTCTCCTCCTTCCGGAAACGAAAAGCCCGTAAAAACGAACCATCCAGACGAGCGGTTTCAACCAGATCATCCGCCTCTTCTTCCGGTCTTTCTCTAAACGGAGAATTCGAAACCCGTAATGTTCCAGCATGAATTTCAGGAGAGGATATCCGAGCGGGCTCAGGTGAGCCATGGAGAGATCTCCCTTCCAGATCTCCTCAACCGTCTCATGGGAGGGGATTTTTGAAAACGTGCCCATGAAGAGAAATCGGAGTCTTCGCTCAATATTCAAATAATTGGGGATCGAGAGGAACAATCTTCCTCCTTTTTTTAGAACCCTCCTGAATTCCCGGAGGGCATGAAAGGGGTTCTCCACGTGTTCGATGCCGTCTATGCAGAGGACGTAATCGAAAAGACCGTCTCCGTAAGGCAAATGCCCGTTCAAGTCGCCGATCTCCACCTTCAGGCCGGGGGCTGAAAAATAGTCCGGGTTGATGTCACAGCAGCGGACGTCAAACCCCATTTTTTGCAAGCGTTCGGCAAGAATCCCTGTCCCGGTCGGAACATCCAGCACCTTTCCCCCGGGCTCTTCCGCCATCATCTCGACCACCCTGTCGTGAGTCTCATTCCTTGAGAGGGCCACCGTCCCATGGCGCCATTCAAACCGGTGTTCCGTCCGGGCATTCAGCATGATCTCTCCTCAACCACTCCATCCGATGAAACATAGACGATTCCCCTTTCCCGGCTTTTCTCTATGAGCCGGGAAAGGAAGTCTTGATCGTTTTTGACCGCCGGGCGATGGCGTTGATACTCTCGGTAAAACCTCAAGCGATCCGTCCGCGACAGGACCCTTGGGACGGAGGTGTTGAGCTGGAGGAAATTGACGAACAATTTATTTTCATCCACCCGATTATCCAGCGACACATCCTCCAGGTCGAGGAGAAAAAACACCCAACTCTTCCCCTCTCTGGAAACAATGAGGTTGCACGTTTTCATGTCTTGATGGTAAAGATCGCTGCGGTGAAGATCGGAAAGCCACCGGGCAAAGGCCCGGATAAAGGCCCTCTTTTCCCGGATGTCTTCCCATCCTTCCAAAATAGTGCGATCCATCTCCCGTCCGCGTTCCGGGGTTTCCATCACCAAAAAACTCTCCTGCCGGGCCCATCCGCGCTTCTTTTCGATGAGGGCCAGGGCCCTTAGAGACGCCATCCCTCTTGCTCTCAAGCCATTCCCGGAAATCCAGGCCTTCCGCCCCCTTGACGTGCGGAAGCAGTCCTTGAAAACATCCCATAAGCGGGAATGGCGAAATTGCTTCACGCAGACCCGGTCCCGGCTGCCTCTCGAAAGGGACACCACGACCTCCGGCGATTGTTTGACCAGCAGGGCCGGATTCTCCCGGAGAATGCAATGGTGCTCTTCGATCGCCTGGCGGACCCGTTCCAGGGGAAATTCTTTCCGATGGTAAATGGTCCTCCCTGCTTCTTTCACCACCGAAAATTCGGTGCTCTCTTTCAGGCACCGTTTCGTCCGGCTCCGCCATTGCCTCCTCTGAAGGCGATCCATCCGCGCATGGATCCTTCTGAGATATTCCTCTTTCTTCCGGGAAGACAGGGACTCCCCTTCAAAGTAAGTTTCCAGAAATCCGGAGCGGTCCCCTGCTGTCAAGACGGATCTCAACGAATGGAAGAGATGGGAAAGATTCCACAATTTCTTGTCGATGGAAAGGGACGAAAGAATTCTTGCGCGGTGAAGGTCGACGAGAAAGAAGGCATCCCCATCCCATAAGAAGTTCCCGGCGTGGAGGTCCTGGTGGAAGAATCCCGACCGGTGAAGTCTTTTAACCGTTTTCGCAAGGGCCTTCAAGCTTCCCTCCTCTTTTAAGAGCGCCGCTTCTTCGATCAATGCCCCCCCTCTCCCGATGGCTTCCGACAGATAATAACTCTCCGTCACGCTTCCTCTGCGAACCCTTTCCATCCATCCATAGGGGGTAGGAACAGGAAGGTTCATGTTTTGGAGCCGATAGGCATGAAACCATTCTTTCTTGGCCTTGGATGGAAAGAAGAAGAATTTTAAGAATCCGCCCTTCCCTTGCGTCCGGTCTCTCTTTAAAAATATTTTTCTGTTTTCCGTGATGGGAAGAATGGCGGCCCACCGTAATCTGGACTCTTTGATCATCTCCCCCCCTCCCCCGCGGACATAAGCCTCCGGATCATCAAAAAAAGGCCCCGGAAGAAGCCGGCAAAGGTCCTCTCTCAACCACCCCCTCATCTCCCCCTTCGATACTTTTTTAAAAGAGGATAATTTCACCACCGGCTCAACCTCTTAAATACTGTTGCAGGTCTCTCTTCAATAATCTTGAAAAACGACCGCTCCCTCTTTCATTTAAATGGACGCTATCCGAGAAGAGCGTTGGATCCATATTGATATCGGATATCCTCTCCGTTTCGTAATTTAAAAAAGGAATGTTCCTCTCCCGGGACAGTTGATTCAACACCTCCATGCCCTCCGAGAGAGTGGAGTCCCCGCGGGTCGGGAGATACCCCGGGATGTGAACGAAGATCACCTGGATCCCGTCCCTCTTAAATTCATCCAGCAGTTTTTCAAACGCCTTGACCTGGACGGGGTCGATCCTGGGATGAACACTTTCTTCTTCATCCAGCGTCCCCTTTCTTTCGAACGGGATGAATCCATTGTAATATTTCGACGGTAGATAGACCGCTCGGAACTTTTTCCCGAACAACCGGCCGGCCACATGTTTTCTCTCCCGGATCAGGGCAAAACGATTCAGGAGGAATCCCCCGGCGGATTTGAAGTCTTTCAATTCTTTCAAAAGAAAGGGGAGAGGAAAGTAAGGACTGTCCTGTTCGAACCTTCGCTTGAGAAGCTGGCCGTCAAACATAATCCAATGAACCGCGTAAATCACATAGCGTGGGCGGGGGTGGTGTTTTTTAAAAATCTTTTCGTACCAGTTCAAATTGAACAAGGGGCCGGCTCCGTTCAGAGAAAAGTTATAGACCCTGAAGGGATCCCCTTCGAGGTAAACGGGATTCATCCCGTGGGTCGCATGGGACGCCCCGAGGATAATCACATTGGCGTTGACCGTCGGACGAAACGCTTCGCCGTACTGGAGGGGATAATGGGGATTTAATTCCCGGTCCATCCATCGGTCCAACAGGATCAAAAGGATGAGCAGGATGGAAAAGAAGAGGACGGTTTTCCTGACCCCGTTGTGCATCAGCTCTCCCCGCTAAAATTGAAAATAGATGAATGCGTGATCATTATACTCTCCGAAAAGGATGAGAAAGAGGATGAGCGCATAATAGACAGGCCATCGAAAAAAGATGGGCTTGTCCGACAGCATTTGCCTCATGTATCTCTGGGGGACCATCCACTGCAGGCCTTCCATCACCCCGATGGAGATCAAAGCGATCACCAATTCATAGCGGCCCAACCCCAACCCATACAAGCTCTTAAGAGACAGGCGGATCCCTTCAACGTCGCCCAGCCCGGCCCCGAGATGGGTCAGGACATAATAGGCATCAGAAAGGTTTCTGGATCTGAAGATAACCAGCGTAAAACAGAAAAGCAAAAACCCCAAAATGACTTGAAGGGCGTGGTGAAACGCCGGAACCCGGTCGAGTCTCATCCATCGGACCCCTCTTTTGCGGAGCCCCTGCGTCAAATCCGAAATAATGAGATAACACCCGTTTAACGATCCCCAGAGGACAAACCCCCAGCCCGCTCCATGCCATAATCCGCTTAAGGTGAAGGTGATGAAGATATTCAGATGCCATCTCCATGTTTTCACCCGTTTTCCGCCCAGCGGAATATAGACATAATCCCTGAACCAGGTCATCAGGGAGATATGCCATCTTCTCCAGAATTCAGTCACCGAACGGGAGGCAAAGGGCCGGTCAAAATTGTCCATCAGCCGGAATCCCATCACCTGGGCCGAACCGATGGCGATATCCGAATACCCTGAAAAATCGCAATAAACCTGAATGCCGAAAAAAAGAGCCGCCGTGATCAGCGGGATTCCTGTGTATTGGGTCGGATCCTGATAAACCTGTTCGACCACGATGGCAATCTTGTCCGCGATGACCACCTTTTTAAAAAAACCCCACACCATGAGCTTTAACCCGCCGAGCACCCTCTGGCCATCGAAGGAATGCTGGACGTCAAACTGAGGTATCAAATTTCCCGGCCGCTCGATCGGACCTGCCACGAGTTGGGGAAAGAACATGATGTAGGATGCCAGGATATGGAAACGACGCTCGGGATCACGATTTTTTCGATAGACTTCGATGAGGTAACTGAGACTCTGGAAGGTATAGAAGGACAACCCGATGGGCAGCACCCACGATAAGTTTTCTATCGAATAATTCCAACGGAGGAAACTTGCGATCTGGGCAAGATTCGCATTAAAAAAATTAAAATATTTGAAGAGAAACAGGGGGCTGCAAATCAACACAATGCCAACCCCGAAGATCCATGGTCTCGTTCTTCCCTGATACCGTTCGATTAAGCCCCCCAGAATATGAGTGATCGTAATCGTAAAGATCAAAATGAAGATGTAGCCCGGAATAAACGCCATGTAAAAAACGGCGCTGGCCGCCAACAGTAAAACCCATCGGAGAGCATGGGGGGTAAGAAAATAGAGAAAGACGACGGTGGGGAAAAAAACTAAAAAGGAAAAAGAGTTAAATAGCATAAAAAACGTCTCACGCCTTTATTTCTTTGAAGTTTTCCCCGCCACGCGCTCCAAAATGGAAAAGAGGCGGGGGGCGCAGGCTTGAAGGGTATACTGCTCCAGCACCTTCTGCCTCCCTGCCTGTCCCATCTTTTCCCGCAGGGGTCCATCTTGGATGAGGATGGATAATTTTTCCTCCCAGTCTCCGGGACTCGCCGCATAGAACCCATTGCGCCCATCCTCCACCAGGTCGCGGTTGATCCCCACGGGAGTGCACACCACGGGGAGGCCGACCCCCTGGTATTGAATGATCTTCAGTCCGCACTTTCCCCAGGACCATGGGTCGTCGATCAGGGGCATGACCCCGATATCAAAACTCTGGAGATCGGAGACCTCCTCTTCCGAACGCCAGGGTTTCTTGACCACCCTCATCCCATCACAGTCGAAAAAGGTGTCGCATACGACCTTTAACTCGACATTCGGATGGCGCCTTCCCAATTTCTCAAAGAGGGGCCGCATTTTCTCCAGGTAATGGATCGACCCGTGATCCCCGATCCATCCGATGGTCACCCTCTCTTTCGGAAGGGTATAATCCTTTGGAGCATACCTGCCTTGATCGATGGGAGAGGGAAGGACCTCCACACCGGAGTGATAAGCCAGCGCTTCCTTTTTTAAGAATTCATTGCCGGCAATGACGAAATCCGAGGCCCGGATCATCCGGGCAAAACGTCCCTTCCGGGTCCAGGACCCCGGGGTCGCCGCCTTCGAATTACGATACATCACGGCGTCATCGAAATCATAGATGATCGCCCTGGCCTTCCTTCTCAGCAGGCCAAGTCGGGGCTGATGAAATCTCTTTCGCTGTAAAAAAACGATATCATATTCGGAAAGGTTCTTAAAAAATTGAATGTTTGTTTTAAGGGTCCTGGGATAGAGACTGACGGTCGCCTTCACCCCCTTCGACTCGAGGTACGGCAGATACTGCAGCACGCGATATCGGCTGGCGGCTACGGAATAACCCTGGATGAGAAAGAGGACGTTCATGGCGTCCTCCTGTCCGGGACCAGGATTTGAAGAACCCGGAGGAATTTCTCAGAGGTGACGGCAAGGGAATACTCTTTCTCCACGGTTTCGATCCCCTTCAGCCCCATCTGCTGCCGCAAGGCCGGGTTTTGAATGAGAGTCGATAGACGATCCACCCATTCCCGGTCGGTCGCCGCCCAGAACCCATTCGCTCCATCTTCCACAATATCGCGGTTGATCCCGACAGGGTCGCAGACGACCGGAACCCCGACGCTGAGATACTGGATCATCTTCACTCCGCACTTGCCCTTCGACCAGGGATGATCATCGAGGGGCATCAGGCCGATATCAAAGGAGATCAAATCCTCGTTCTCTTCCTCCAGCGCCCAGGATTTATTCGTGACGGGAAGGCGCGCAGAGTCAAACCTCCCGTCGCTGACGATCTTTAGCCGAGCATGGGAAAACCGCCGGCCGAGGGACTCGAAGACCGGATCGAGCCTCCGGAGGTATCTCAAATTTCCCTTCGTCCCGATCCATCCCAGGACGATTTCAGCCCCCCCGGAGGCCTCTTTTTTCTTCGGATAGAGATTCGGATCAATTGCGGTCGGGATCACAAAGACGCTTTTACCGGGAGCGGCCTTGAGGACCTCGCCCTTCAGAAATTTGTTCCCTGCGATCACGATATCGCTCATCCGGACCATCCATCTGAATTTGAACCATCTCGAAAAGGAATAAGGCGTGGATGAGCTCGAAGACCGGTACATGATGGCATCATCGAGATCGAAAAGGATTTTAGGCGCCTTTCTACGTATCCAACAAAACTCGATGGGAGAAAGCAATCTCCTCTGAATACAGACAACATCATACGAAGGGAGTTCCCGGTAAACGGAAAACCTATCCATGACCGAACCGGCAAGGGGTTGCCATTTCGGCTCGACCTGATGGGCCTTGAGGTAAGGGAAATACTGCTCCACCCGGAACCGGTGCCCCTGATCGCTTGAGTGGGTGAGGAACATGATTCTCATCCCGGTTCATCTCCCCTGTTTTTCCGCAACCGCCAAAATGGATTTGGCGAAGTCAATGCCCAAATACCGGTGAAGAGGGGCCATCACATAAACCCGTAACAAATAGCGGTGATAAGCATCACTGTACGTTCGATACATCTCCTTGATATGAAACCCCTGCGCCAGCAGAATGCCTCCAAGCTCATCATAGCAATAAGCCACCCGATGGGTGGCATCCCTCCAGAACCGGTTCGGATTGAAAACATTGGGAGTGGTCAGGATCAACCGCCCCCCCGGAGTGAGAAGTTCATACGCTCTTTTCAGGAGGCCGATGCCCTCCTCCAGGTCCAGGTGCTCAATGACCTCAAAAAGGAAAATAACATCGAAGTGCTCTTGAATCTCCTCCAGGCTGTAAAAATCGTGGAATTGCTCCCGGTCAATATCCATACTCTTATAAATCAGTCGGGGGAAGTGACGCCTCAAGCGATCCTGAAGGTTCCGGTTCGATGCCCCGATATCCAGGACCTTCTCGCCATCCCTGAGGTTCCTCAGCATCAGAGGAAATCGCTTCCGGAGGATCTTTAAATCCCAGATGTCAGGATACTTTTCGTGGATCTGGCCCCGGTATTCGAAGAGCCGGCTCCAGGAGGTCGATTCACCCATCGGTTCTCACCCATTTCTTTTGATCAAAATCGTATCTTTTAATCACCCTGGCCGGAACGCCCACGGCCACGGAATAAGGCGGAATATCGCGATTGACGACGGCATTGGCCCCGATGACCGAATTACGGCCGATGGTTACATTGGGCATGATGAACGCATGGGCTCCTACCCATGTCCATTTCCCGATGTGAACGGGTCCCTTCTCGGTCACCTCCTGTAACTGGAAAGGAACATCGATATTTTCATAGTGACGGCTGAAGTCGCCCACCATGGAATAAGCGCTTAACCCGACATAATCCTCCAGCACAATGCCGTATCTCGCTCCGACGATATTATTTCTTGCGAGCACCACATGATTACCGATCTCGATGACGAATTTCTTCGGGTTCGAATCCGCCGGATGGACATAGATGTCCGAATCTTTTCCGATGGTGACGTCGTCCCCGATGGATATGTATTTCGGCCTTACGATACAGACACCGGATTGGATGTGGACATTCCGGCCGTAATGGCCGAAAATCATCCGGTTTTTCAAATTCTTCATATGCCTCCAAAGTCCCCTTTTCATCTGCCTGGATCACTCCTCCTGACGGTTTTTATCGTCAATTGTTTTCACCCATTCCTTGCGGTCGAAATCATACCGTTTGATCACCCTGGCTGGCGAACCGACCGCAACCGAGTAGGGCGGAATATCGCTATTCACGACGGAAAGGGCGCCGATGATGCAGTGCCTCCCGATCGTCACGTTGGGCATGATACAGGATCCATAGGCAATCCACGAATCGGCTCCGATGTGGACGAATCCGACATCCAGATCCTGCTCCTTGCTGGGCCGATCAATCGTCCCGGGCTTCCGGGAAGCGTCAATGATCATCACATTGGGTGAAACCCCTACGTTCTCCTCGATCACAATCCGATGGCAGGCGCTGATAATGCAACCCTCTGAAATGATCACATCGTTACCGATGAACAATAACCCTTCCTTGGATCGCTTGTCCGGGGGATGGAGGTTGATGCTGGTGTTTCGCTTGATCCGGACATGATCTCCGATGTGGACGAACCGGGGCCGGTTGATCACCACCCCTCCCTCGATATAGACATCCTTTCCATAGGAACCGAACAGGAATCGGTTTTTCATGTTGGCCAAGGGATACCAGAACCTCTTCTTCTTCATCCTTTGCCTGCTCCTTCTCCGACACACTGTTGGAAAACCTTTTCCATCTCTTTCCAGTTTCTCTCCAGGGAATGAGATTCACAAATACGCCGGGCAGCGATCGAGGCCTGTTCGATCACTCCGGGTTTTAAAATTCCTGAAATTCTGCTTGCGAGATCCCGGACATCCCTCGGATCGGGAATGACGGCGCCCTCCTCCCCTCCGGTCATCACCCCGCTGGCTCCATTATAAATGGTGGTAATGACGGGCACCCCGCTTGCCATCGCCTCCAGGACGGTCAATGAACAGGCGTCATAGAAGGTCGGGTGGACCAACAGGTCGGCCGCCCCATAGTATTGCTCCGGCACATCGGTTGACCCGGCAAAGACGACCTCTTCTGACAAACCCCAGTGTTTGGCCAAACGGAGATAAGGTTCCTTGCGATCCCTGCCCAGAACAAGGAGTTTAAAGGGAGCCGACCTCCCTTTCTTGATTTCAGCCAGCGCCTTCATCAAAAAAACCAGCCCTTTCATCCTGAAATTATTCGATACAAAAAGGATGACCCATTCATTGGAGATGCCGTGTCGTTTCCTGATGTCCTCGCAGGATTGACGATTTCGGGGATGAAAGCGTTCAATATCCACTCCATTATAGATGACCTCAATGTGATCATTCGAAACGCCATACCAGCGAATGATATCCCGCTTCACCATCTCCGAGATGGCGATGATCTTGCTGAAATGATTTTTTTTATAAGGCGCGCTTTCAATAACCCCCTGCGCCCACTGTTTGAGGCTCAGAAGCCTCCCCAACAGTTTGATCGTCCACAAAGCCGGATGATCATAAGCCCTGAGGCTTCGCCAGAACCATGCCCGGTGAACCCCCCCGTGTGGTTGAAGCACATCCGCCTCCAGGGTGTTTCCCACCCCGAGGGTGACATCATAATCTCCCCGCTTCATCTCTCGGGTCGCTTTCATGGCAAACGAGAGGAGACGAAGGCTTTTGGGAAACGGGATGGTTTTTATCCGGTGGCAATGCACCCCCGGATGTTCCTGCTCCCAGTCTTCGGCATAGACATGCACTTCATGGCCTTCTGCCGACATTCGACAGCACAGATCTACGAGATATCTCTCCGCTCCCCCTTTGCCTCTGGAGAAATGGGCAATGGCTGTGGCGAATTTTATTGGCTTTTCCATCGACCCAGTCTGAGCATCTCCTGATAGAATGCCTCAACCTCTTCCGCCTGGCGATCCAGCCGGAATTCCCGGTGCGCTTTTTCGTGGGCTGCCTTACCCATGGCCAGCCTTCGTTCCGGATGCCGGAGCATGTTAAGGGTGGCTTCGGCTAATTTTTCGGGAGAGTCCTCAACCACAAAACCAGAAACGCCATTTTCCACCAGTTCGGGCAACATCCCCCGATCTGCCACGATGGCCGGTTTTCCCATGGCCATGGCCTCTCTCAGGGCACGGGCCGTGCCATCCGACCCGGCCATCAAAAAAACAAAGATATCCATGCAGGCCAATGTATCAAAATAGTTTTCCGTCTGATACCCTCCAAGAACCACCCATGGCTCGATGCCAAGCCTCTTCATCGGTTCGACGACGCTCTCGTTCATCTGGCTCGAACGGCCCACTAAAAGCACCTTGATCCCGGGAAACTCTTTAACGATCCTTTTCACGGCTTCCAGGAAAACCTCCGTCCTCCGATATTTCTGGAACCGGGCCACCATCCCGATGACCAGCTCGTCGTGAGCGATCCCGAACGCGGTCTTCATATCTTTATAGGGCCTGTTCGAATGGTATCGTTCGAAATCCAGTGCGGGAGAGATTTTTCCCACCCTTTCTGCCGGAAGCCCGAAATGTTTTACGCTCTCTTTCCTCGCTTTCTCGGAAAAGGTGATCATCCCATCCGTGAGTTTCGAGATGAGAAGACGGTTTCCCAAACCGGGCTTTAATGGGTCTCTTTTATGATCGGTTCGGATGATTGCCACAGGATGGCTTGACCTTCTTGCTGCCAAACCTCCCAGAATATGGTCGTGAGATTGATGGACATTGAGAATATCCGCCTTCCCCGAACGGAGATAATCCGTGAGCCCCATAAGATCTGAGAGATTATCCCTGAGCGAAGAGAGGGAGTAAAGTTTCAAGGGGCGATTCAATCGAAATCGGTTCATTCCATGAACCTTTTTCTCAAGGACCATCTTTTCGATACTGTCTCCGACGGGAAAAGGAGGCTTCCGGTAAGCCAGGGTTACGTCATGGCCTCTCCTCTCCAATTCTTTACACAGGTTCAAAATAGGCTCGGAGGGCCCTGTCCATTTCCAATCGCTGAAGAGGTGAAGGATCTTCATTGCTTTTCAAGTAAACCCTGTCAGAAATTCAGGGCATGACGACTCAAGGCCGGACGGTCGATCATTGACCTTGATAAAAACGGCCGACCCAGGCCGCAACCTCCTCGACATCCGATTCGGGCATTTCCGGGTACAGTGGAAGGGAAAGAATTTCTTTCGAACATCTTTCCGTCGCGGGGAGATCCCCTTGTTGATATCCCAAATATTGATACGCCCTCTGGAGATGGACGGGAACCGGATAGTGAATAAGCGTTTCAATTCCCTTCTCTTTGAGGAAGGTTTGCAGGGCGTCCCTGTCCCTTGCCTGGATGACATAAAGGTGATAAACGTGTCTCTTCGGGTCCTCTTCCACGGGACACCGGATGCCCATGGCCTTCAACCGTGCGGCATAAAGTTGTGCCTTTTGTCTTCTTGCCTCGTTCCGTTGGTCCAGATACTTCAATTTCACCCTCAGGATCGCCGCCTGCAACTCATCCAAACGAGAGTTGAAGCCGGGGATCTCACTGACATAACGATGGCGCCATCCGTATTGCCGTATCCATCGGACCCGTTCGGCAAGCTCCGGGTCATCGGTCAACACCATCCCCCCGTCGCCCAGGGCGCCCAGGTTCTTGGTCGGATAAAAACTGAAGGCGGACAGATCCCCCCATGAACCGCTTTGACGCCCCTTCAATAAGGCTCCGTGCGATTGGGCGCAATCCTCGATCACGCGCAACCCATGTCGATCCGCAATGAATCGGATGGCTTCCATGTCCGCAACATACCCATAAAGATGAACAGGGATGATCGCTTTGGTTCGAGGAGTGATTGCGCGTTCAATCCGCTCCGGATCGATCAAAAACGTTGAGGCGTCGATGTCGATCAGTACCGGTTTTGCCCCACAAAGCCCAATCGCGGCAACGGTGGCCACTGCCGTGTGAGAAACGGTGATGATTTCATCAGTCGAAGTGATTCCACAAACCCTTAATGCCAGGTGCAAGGCTTCTGTCCCGCTGCCAACGCCGATTCCGAATCGAACCCCGAGGTAGGATGAAAACTCATCCTCAAATGCGCGGACTTCCTCCCCGAGGATGTAACGTCCGCTATCCATCACGCGGGCGACGGCCGCATCGATTTCGTCTTTTATTGAAAGATAACCTGCCCTCACATCATTGTTCACAATCAAGCGGGATACGGACATAGGTTTCCTTATCGGTAGTGCTCCAGATGCTCACGATAGAACGAGATCGTTTGTTCCAGTCCCTGGCGGAGGGGGACATTCGGGCTCCACCCCAGAACGGTCCGGATGTGTCCGAAGTCGGCATAGTAATCGCCGATGTCGATTCGTTTCCGCTCCGGGGGGAATGGATGGACACGATAATCGCCGCCTCCGTTGACTTCGATCAGCAGGGCGGCAAGGTCCTTCAGACTGATGGCGGCATCGCCCCCGAGGTTGAAAACCCGGCCGTCGGCCCTCCGGCTTACCGCCGCCATTAATAGAGCATCGACCACATCATCCACGTACGTAAAATCACGCAGTTGATCCCCTTCCCAGACTTCGAAGGTTTTCTCTTCAACAAGGAGTCGAATCCAGATTCCGAGGAAGGTCTGGCGGGCATCCTTCACCCGCATGCGCGGCCCATAGGTATTGGTGAGGCGAAGGACACAGGACCGGACGCCATAGACATCATTGTAAAGGAGATGGTAACGCTCCCCCGCCATCTTGTTGACGCCGTTTACATCGACGGGACGGAGCGGGTGTTTTTCGTCAACCGGCAAATATTCCGGTTTACCGTAAATCTGCCGGGTGCTCGCAAAGACCAGCTTGATGTGAGGATTGTGCTTGCGACAGGCTTCCAGGATAAACAGTTGGGCCTTCGCATTGATTTCCAGGTCCGTGTAAGGGTCCTGCATCGAATCGATATGGCTTGTCTGGCCCGCCAGGTTGAAAAGGTAATCCCGCCCCTGGACCAGGTGGCGCATGCTGTGCTCGTCCCGGACGTCGGAGATATTCACCAGGACCCTGTTTTTGATTCCGGAGATATTAAACAGGAGCCCTCCATATTCTGGAATCAGGCTGTCCACCAGCAGAACATCGGCCCCCAATTCGATCAACCGGGCGGAAAGGTTCGATCCGACAAACCCCAATCCGCCGGTAACCAGGACGCTCTTCCCTTGAAAGGCTTTCTCATCAGGAGGCATCTTCCTTCTCCTTTGAAGTATTTTAGATCACTTTAGCTGTTTGACCCATTATTAAATCCCCCTTTATCCCCGTTTCCCAAGGGGGGAGTGACCTTGGGGGCAGCGATCTCCTCCCTTTGAAAAAAGGAGGTCGGGAGGGATTTATTTGAATTTTTTATTTCCCAGAGCTTGGCATACTTCATGAAAACATAGAACATCGTCGAAACGATGACGATGATGCCGGGCAACCCATCCCGGAAACCGAATTTTAAAAGATACTCCTTGATGAAACGAAGCGGGGGATGAAAAAAAAGCTTAAAAACGCTGAATTTTTCTCCCCTTCCGGCCATGTCCTCGGCCGCGATTTGAGAGTATCGATCGATCGTCCGGATCTGATCCGAAATATCCCGATAGGTGTAATGGAGGTACTGGCTTTTCAAGGGGACGACCTTCCCGTCAACCTCCACCTTCGCATGAAGTCCTCCCTCCCATCGGCCCTTATCTCGCCGGTAGAGCCTGATTTCTCCGTCCGGATACCATCCCCCATAACGGATCCACTGGCCAAGGTAATAGGTCCGCCGATAGACAAAGAACCCATCGACGTCCCCGATACCCTCCCTGAACTTCTGTCCGATCTCTTCGACCAATTCCGGAGGAATCTCCTCGTCGGCATCGACGAACATGATCCATTCGCCGGTGGTCAGGTCGGCAGCGCACTGATACTGATCCCGATGGCCTTTCCAGGCAACCCGGATGGCTTTGTCCGTATATTGTTGACAGACCTCAAACGTGCCGTCCGTGCTGAACGAGTCAACGATCACCAACTCCTCGGCCCAGCCCAGGCTCTTCAGGCACCGCTCAATCGTCCTGAGGTTGTTATAGGTCAGGACATAAACGGAAATGGGAAGTTTATGAACCATCTTAATTGTCATAATAGACATGACAAGAGTCCAATCATCAATAACCAAATCCCAATAACCAAATAATAACCAATCACCAAATTCCAAGCACCAGACAAAACATAATGGCCTCGTAAAAAGTCTGAAAAAGGAATTTTTGTCATTCCTGAGCAAGTCCCGCTCTTAGCGGGATGTTTTCAAATGGTTAGAATTTCCTGGATTCCCGTTTCCACGGGAATGACGACTTTTTACGAGATAATCAAAGCATAAATAATTTCAATTTTGTTCATTGGTTATTGGATATTATTTGATGTTTGGTTATTGGTGTTTGGTTATTCAACAAGCCCCTCAATCTTTTCTCAACCACTTCTTCCACTTCATCCACCGTGATCAGCTCCATGCATCGGTGGTCCGTGGGGCAAACCCTTTTTAGACACGGGCTGCATTCGACATTTTTTTTCACCACCACATGGCCTTCTCCCCAGGGGCCGGTGGCGACGGAATCCGTCGGCCCGAAGATTGCCACCACCGGGGTCCCAACTGCCGAAGCCACATGCATCGGTCCCGTATCATTCGTCACCAGCAGTCGGCACCGTTCCAGAAGAGCCGCAAGTTGGAGGAGGCTGGTCTTCCCCGTGAAATCGAATCCCTTGCCCCCCGAAGATTTCATGATTCTCCCGGCAATATCCCGCTCCTCTTCCCTTCCGAAAATGAGCACGGCGGCCTTCCATTTCTCGGTCAGCCTTTTTCCCAGTTCACCGAATCGAGCGGGAGGCCAGCACTTTGCCAATCCATAAGCAGCCCCGGGGTTGATGCCGACCAGGAGCGTCCCGTCCGTAAGATTCAACGCCTCCAGTTTCCTCCGAGCCCAATCTCGATCCTCCTCCCGGGGAAAAAGTCTTGGCGAAGGGATGCCCTCCAATTTCCCCAGAACCGCGGTCAGCCTTCGATAATAATGGACACGGTGGATTTGGAGGATCTCTTTCTCCCTTTTGATTTTATGAGTGAGAAAAAGGGAACGGCCCTCATCCTGATAACCTATCCGGATAGGAATCCCGGCCAGAAAAGTCTGAAATGCGGAGCGGAAAGACCTGGGAAGAATGAGGGCAAGATCGAACCTCTCATTTCTCAAGCTCCGGCTGAACCGCAGGTCCTCCCAAGCGGATCCGGTCCCCCCCTTTTTTTTAAAAGGAATGATTTCATCCACACGGGGAAATGTCTTCCAAAGGTCAACGAGATGGTCCGGAACAAGAACGCTCAGCCGGGCATGTGGAAAGAGATCTCTCAATCCCTGGACCGATGGATAGGTGAGGATGGTGTCTCCCACCCAATTCACCCCCCTGACCAGGATCCGGTTAACCCTGTCGAATTCCGGATTCAAACCTTTATTGCTGATGAGCATCGGGCGCTGTCCAACGTAACCGGCGAAGTCTAAACGTCACCGGTTCCTGTTCTCGCTTTTTCTCTTGAAGTTTCATTAACCCCGTTGTTGTTAAAAACAGATGCTATCATCTGAAACACCTTGTCATTTCTTCTTCCGAAGAGTGTTCAACAGCCATTACAGGACTTCACTCTCAGTGAAGTCCAAAAT